>JAVRPX010000594.1:0-16595 GCA_032161985.1 Mycobacterium sp. | reverse complement strand
CTTCTGGTCGTAGCCGCTGAATGAGAAGAATACGATCGTGGTGCCCTTGCCGGTGAACCCGGCGGCGGCCAACGGGTTTGCGTTGTACGCCTCGAGCAATGCGCTCGGGCTCAGTCCCCGGTTCGGCACGTCCAGCGGCAGGAATCGGGGCCGCGCCTCATGGTGCGGGGTATAGCCGAGGATTCGGCCCAGTTCGGTGACGACGCCGCGAAGTGGCTGTGGGACCGAGGGCTGCTGCGGCGACGCATAGAACACCTGCCCCTTGCGGCCGCGGTAGTCGTTCACCGGCACCTCGAATGCGGCCGCCACGGCCTGTGCAGCACCCTCGACGATGGCCCATGCGTCGCCCGGGCGCCACCGCACCCCAATGCCGTGTGCGCCTGCCCATTCGATCAACGTGTCTGGGCGAGCTCCGCCACGCAGCGTGACAGTGAGCTGCGCACTGTCGTCTCGGGATGGGCCGAGATCGGTTGAGCTGGCGAGTAATAACGCCAGCGGACCCCCGATATTCGCCCGATTGTCGGACGCCGAAATGGCCCGCATGCCCGTGGCGAGCACGAGCACGCCCGCCACGAGCACCGCCAGCAGGCGCCAATGCGCCCTCATTTGCAATCGAGCGATTTACGGAATCCCGTTGATACCGGGATGCTGGCCGGGAGGAACAGTTGGCGCAGGGGGCGCCACAACTGGCGGCGTGAACAGGTTGCCGCCCGTCGGGTTGATGCTCTTCTCGGTCGGCGCCGGCTCCGGTGCGGGAGCTGGCGCAGACGTAGTCGTCGCGGTGGTGGTCGTCGTTGTGCTGGTTTCGGGTGCCTTCTGCGCTTCCTTGGCACAGGCAGCGGTTAGCGCGCCCATCGCAATGATGGCGGAAAGACCCGAAATGGCCGCGATTCGACGAATCAGGAGATGTGAAGCCATGGCGCAGTCCTATCTATGTCATTGACCCCGGCGCCATCGGCACCTCGCGAAGGCGAGGGCTGGCGACCGCGTGGCTCTAGTTATTGCGGTGAACTCCGGGAGGTGCTGTCGGTGCCGGGGGCGCATAAACCGGCGGCGTGAACAGGTTGCCCCCGGTGGGGTTGATGCTCTTCTCGGTCGGCGCAGGCGCAGGCGGAGGAGCTGCCGGAGACGTGGTCGGCGTCGTGGTGGTCGTGGTTGTCGAGGTCTCGGGCGCCTTCTGCTGTTCCTTGGCGCAAGACGCGGACAAACCGACCATCGCCACGATCGCGAGGCCCCCGGCAACGGCCGAGACGCGACGGACAATCCGTTGAGATTCCATTTCCAATTCCAATCTGGTGACTGCTACCAGCTGATTCTCGGCCCTTGACCAGTCTGACAGACGGCGTACATTGTCCTTCCGATCATGCCACAGTTAATTAGGGCTGTCCGTAAATTTGCCAAAATTGACGTGCGCGTGTTTTTTCGCTGATACGTGGGTCGCGGAAAAGGGTAGCCCCTTCGCCAGGCGGGTGAGCCGCTATTCCGGCCGCGTCCGATGGTCCGCCCGACGTCCTCTACGGCGATTCGGGCCCCGCACAGGAAATTTTCACATGCACCAGTCGCGAGCCAACGGCCCGGGGCAAACAAATCCAGGGCAGAACCGGCCTGCGCAGCAATATCTCTCAACGCGGATGCCGCCGCCCGTGCCCCCACCGCGCTATCTAACGCCGACGTAACTTGAAGCGGGAGGCAAACTTTCGCGAAACGATGTGGCCGCGTAGCGGATTGGTACCTCGAGTTGCCGATCGGAATTTTTCCTCAAAGATGCAAACCAACACGACTCAGAGGCGTACAGCTTTAGGGGAGTCAGCCCACATGCGAGCCACAGGAGCGAGATGTACACACTGCGCAATGCCCGCCGAGTGCTAGCCATCGCCTGCATCACCCCTCTTGCAGCGTTTGGCGTGGCGGCCTGCGGCGGTGACAAGGGCGGAGGCGGCGGCGGGGGTGGCGGCGGCGACGTCAACGTCGCGCTGACGTCTTTCCCCGACTACGTCGACCCCCAGCTCTCCTACACGGTCGAGGGGTGGGAGGTGCTCTGGAACGTATACACCCCGCTGCTCACCTACAAGCACGCCAAGGGCAAGGAAGGCACCCAGGTCGTGCCCGCGCTGGCCGAGAAGATGCCCGACATCTCGCCAGACGGAAAGATTTACAAGCTCAAACTAAGGCCGAACATGAAGTACTCGGACGGAACGCCCATCAAGGCATCCGATTTCACGTACGGCATCCAGCGGCTGTTCAAGGCGGACTCCGGCGGCTCGGTGTTCTTCGACGTCATCGTCGGCGCCAAGGACTACGCCGACGGCAAGGCGCAGACCATCAGCGGTATCAAGACCGACGACGCCACCGGTGACATCACCATCGAGCTGACCGAGCCGAACGGCACCTTCGAGAACGTGCTCGGGCTGATGTTCGCGGCACCGGTCCCGCCGAGCACCCCGCTCGACAAGGACGCCACCAACAATCCGCCACCATCCAGCGGTCCGTTCATGATCAGCAAGGTGGAGGCGCCCCGCACACTGACGCTGGAGCGCAACCCGAACTTCAAGACGGTCAAGGACGCCGGGGCCGAAGACGTGGCCGACGCCAACGTCGACAAGATCACCGTCACCGAGAACAAGAACAACAGCGCCCAGGTGACCGACATCGAGCAGAACAAGGTCGATTTCATGGTCGATCCGCCCGCATCCGACCGGCTACAAGAGGTCAAGACCCGCTACGGCAACCGTTTCCGCCTCGAGGACTCGATCAACACCTACTACTTCTTCATGAACAACCAGAAGGCCCCGTTCAACGATCTCAAGGTGCGCCAAGCGATCAACTACGCGGTCGATCCCGAAGCGCTGAACCGGATCTTCGGCGGTCGAATGCACCCGACGCAGCAGATCCTGCCGCCCGGCATGCCCGGCTACCAGGAGTACAAACTGTTCCAGGGACCCGACATGAACAAGGCGAAACAACTGATCTCAGAAGCGAATCCGGCCGACCGCGACATCACCGTCTGGACCGACGACGAGCCGGACCGCAAGCGGATCGGTGAGTACTACCACGATCTGCTGACCCAGCTCGGCTTCAACGCGACACTGAAGGTGATCGCGGGTGACGTGTACTGGACGACGATCGGCAACCAATCGACGCCCGACGTGGACACGGGTTTCGCCGACTGGTTCCAGGACTTCCCGCATCCGGACGACTTCTTCCGTCCGCTGCTGAACGGCGAGAACATCCTGCCGACCAACGGCAACAACTATTCGCGTGTCGATATCCCCGCCAACAACGCCAAACAGAATGAGCTGCTGACCAAGTTGATCGGCGACGGAGGAGTCGAGGACCAGTACGCAGCTCTGGATAAGTCGTATATGGAGCAGGCGGTCTGGGCGCCGTACGGCAACGAGCAGTACACCACGTTCCTGTCCGAACGCATGGACTTCGACAAGTCCTATCACCATCCGCTGTTCAACCAGGACTACACGTCGTTCGCGATCAAGTAGCCATTGATGGTCTCCCCCATCGGAGAACTGGAGGTCCCCGGCGATCCACCGCTGCCGACCGGTGTGCCCGCATCGCAGATCCAGGGCCGTAGCCCGTGGTATCTGGCTTGGCTTCGCCTGCGGCGCAACAAGGTTGCGCTGGCCTGCGGCGTCCTGTTCGTACTGATTGTGCTGTTCTGCCTTGCGGCGCCGCTATGGGCCGAACATGTTGCACACACCGGACCGAACGCGAACCACATCACAGAGAAGGTGATGATCAACGGCGAGCCGACGAATGTCGTGGCAACAGACGGCACACCGATCGGGCCGGGGCTGCGCGGGCAGTTCTTGCTCGGCGCGGACCAGAACGGCCGCGACGTGATGGTGCGGCTGATGTACGGAGGGCGGACGTCGATCTACATCGGTCTTGCGGCCGCCGTCGTCACCACGGTGCTGTCGGTGATCGTCGGTCTGCTTGCCGGCTACTACCGCGGCTGGATCGACTCCGTGCTGTCTCGGATAATGGACGTGATCTGGGCCTTCCCGGTCCTGCTCCTCGGCATCGCGTTGGGCACCACGCTGGCCATCGGCGGCCTCAAGCTCGGCCCCCTCGCGATCGCAGGCGACTCGATCTGGATTCCGATCCTGATCATCGGCTTCGTCTACGTGCCGTATATGGCCAGACCGATCAGGGGTGAAATTCTGGCGCTCCGTGAGAAGGAGTTCATTGAGGCCGCAGTCGCGCAGGGCAAGGGCCCACTGCGGATCATGTTCTCCGAGCTGCTGCCGAACATCATTTCGACGATCATCGTGTTCTTCACGCTCAACATCGCCAACAACATGCTGCTGGAGTCGGCGCTGTCGTTCCTCGGTGCCGGCGTGCGGCCACCCAATGCCTCGTGGGGCACGATGATCGCCGATGGCTACGAAATGATCTACACAGCACCACATCTGACGATCGTGCCCGGCCTGATGATCATCGCTACGGTGTTGTCCCTGAACGTCTTCGGTGACGGCCTGCGCGACGCGCTCGATCCGCGGGCGAAGATCCGGCTGGAGCACTGATGGCCCGATTCGTCGCCCGGCGCCTTCTCGGCATGGTCGCAGTGTTGTTCGCGATCTCGGTGATCGTGTTCCTGATCTTCAACGTCATCCCCAACTCGGACCCCGCCGCACGCATCGCGGGTAAGAACGCCGATCCGGCGCTGATCGCCAGGGTCAATGCGGATCTCGGGCTGGATCAACCCTTGCCGGTGCAGTACCTCACGATGATGAAACAGATCTTCACCGGCCAGCTCATGTCGTACGCCAAGGACCGCAACGTCGTCCAGCAGATCTGGGATGGGGTACCCGCCACGTTCTCGTTGTGCATCGGGGCGGCGGTGATATGGATGGCGCTGGCGGTCCTGTTCGGCTATATGAGTGCGGTTCATGCCGGAAAGTTCACCGACCGTGCGCTGACAATCGCGTCGCTGGTGGGGATTTCGATGCCGGTGTTCTGGCTGGCGGCGATTCTGCTGTATTTCCTGACCTTCAAGATCCAGCTGTTCCCGACGGGCAGCTACGTGCCCCTGACGGAGGATCCGCTGGGTTGGGCGTACCACCTGATCCTGCCGTGGTTCACCCTGGCGGTGCTCTTCATCGGGTTCTACAGTCGAATGCTGCGTTCCAACATGCTCGACGCGATGAACGAGGACTACGTGCGCACCGCGCGGGCCAAGGGGCTCTCCGAGCGTCAGGTGCGAATCCGCCACGTGCTTCGCAACTCGATGATTCCGGTCATCACGCTCTTCGGCCTCGACTTCGGGCAGGTGGTCGGCGGCGGTGCGATCCTCACCGAAACGGTCTATAACCTCAACGGAGTTGGGCTCTACGCAGGCGAGGCGATCCGTAGCCTGGACCTGCCGCCGCTGATCGGAGTGACGCTGTTCGGGGCGTTCTTCATTGTGCTGTTCAACACGTTTGTCGACATCGCGTATGCCGTTCTGGATCCCCGCATCCGGCTCGGAGAGGCGGCGCCGGCATGAACACCATCCTCACAGTCGACGATCTGAAGGTCAGCTTCGCCACCGAAGACGGTGTCGTGCAGGCGGTCGGCGGTGTCACGTTCGAGCTGCAGGCGGGCGAGGTGCTGGCCATCGTCGGCGAGTCCGGCTCGGGCAAAAGCGTTACCGCACAAACGATCACCGGACTCACCAGGGCCCCAAACGCGAGGATCACCGGCTCGGTCACCTACCGCGACCGTGAGCTCAACGGACTGGGCGACGACCAGTTGCGTAACGTGCGCGGCGAACAGATCGCGATGGTGTTCCAGGACCCGATGTGCTCGCTGAACCCCGTGTATCGCGTCGGCGACCAGATCACCGAGATGATTCGCGCGCATCGGGACGTTTCAAAACGCGAGGCCGCCGACCGTGCGATCGAGCTATTGCGTTCGGTGGGCATCCCCAATCCCGAACGTCGGGTGCGCCACTATCCGCACGAGTTCTCCGGCGGGATGCGTCAGCGCGTGATGATCGCGATGGCGCTCGCCCTCGAACCGGAGGTGCTGATCGCCGACGAGCCGACAACCGCCCTCGACGTCACGGTGCAGGCCCAGATCCTGCGCCTGCTCGATCAACTCAACCGCGAACGCGACTTGGCCGTCATTCTGATCACCCACGACCTCGGAGTGGTAGCCGAGATCGCCGACCGCGTCTTGGTCATGTATGCCGGCCAGATCGTCGAGAATGCGACTCTCGACGAGATCTTCTACGACCCGCAGCACCCCTACACTTGGGGACTCCTTGGGTCGCTGATGCGGCTCGATCAATCGCGCGGAGCGCGCCTGGCGCAGATTCCGGGACAGCCTCCGTCGCTGCTGGCACCGCCGTCGGGTTGTCGGTTCGCTCCCCGCTGTCCGCACGCATTCGACAAGTGCCAAGAGCTGCCCACACTGGAAGCGCGGGCGGGCGGCAACCACCTCGATCGCTGCTGGCTTGATCCAGAGGAGAAGAAATCGCTTAGGGCCCAGGTGATTCCGTGAGCAAGGGCGATCCGCTGCTGGACGTCACCGACCTTGTCAAGCACTTTCCGATCAAGTCCGGGGTGGTGATCGATCGCGAGGTGGCCAGGGTACGCGCGGTCGACGGGGTCAGCCTGAGTCTGCGCGAGGGCGAAACGCTCGGTCTGGTCGGCGAATCCGGCTGCGGCAAGTCAACTCTGTGCCGTGCGATCCTGCAGTTGACGCATCCGACGTCGGGGTCGGTGCGGTTCCTCGGTGAGGAACTGGTGGGCCGGTCGCGCCGCGACCTGCGCCCGCTCCGCCGTCAGATGCAGATGATTTTCCAGGACCCATTCGCGTCGCTGAATCCGCGTAAGCGGGTCGGCCAGATCGTCGGCGATCCGCTGGAGCTGCACGGGCTGGCAAGAGGCGCCGAGCTGAAGCGGCGGGTTCAGGAGTTGCTCGAGCGAGTTGGCCTCAATTCCGAGCACTACAACCGCTATCCCCACGAGTTCTCCGGTGGGCAGCGCCAACGCATCGGTATCGCCAGGGCGCTGGCTCTGCATCCGAAGTTGATCGTCGCCGACGAACCGGTCTCCGCACTCGACGTATCGGTGCAGGCGCAGATCATCAACCTGCTCAAGGACCTTCAGGACGAGTTCGGCCTTTCGTATTTGTTCGTCGCGCACGACCTCGGCGTGGTGCGCCATGTGTCCGACCGGGTCGCGGTGATGTATCTGGGCAAGGTCGTCGAGAATTCCGCCACCGAGGACCTGTACCGCAAGCCGATTCACCCGTACACGAATGCGCTCCTTTCGGCGGTGCCCATTCCCGATCCGAAACGCAACGCGGCACGCGAGCGGCTGGTGCTGCAGGGCGATGTGCCGAGCCCGATCGACCCGCCGCCGGGTTGCAGCTTCCACACGCGATGCCCGTGGGCCACCGAGGTCTGTGCCACCGACGAGCCCGCCTTGCTCGAACACGCTTCGGCACATGTGGCCGCGTGCCACCATCCGCGAAACGTCGAGGAGGCGGTCTCTCAGGGCAGCTGAGGGGGCTGCTGATACTGATATGGGTACTGCGGGGCCTGTTGATATGGGTACTGCGGAGCCTGTTGATATGGGTTCTGCGGACCCTGATTTGGCACCTGAATCGGGATCGGCACGGGTACGAACGGCACGTTGATGTACGACGTGGTCATCGGTGGCGTTGTCGTCGTTGTAGTCGTGGTTGTCGTCGGCGTTGTCGTGGTCGTCGTCGTGGGTGATGTGGTCGTCGTCGTTGTTGTCGTCGTTGTGGTTGTGGTGGGTTCGGTCGTGGTCGGCGTCGTGGTGATGACGTGCGTCGTCACCGGCGGCGCCACCGCCACACTCGTCGTGGGCGGAGGCGGTGGCGGTGGCGGCTCGCTGGTGACCGTGACCGTCTGGACAGGCGGTGGGGTCGACGGCGGCGGTGCGGCGCTGGCGGGTGCGGCCGACGTGGTAGTGCTCGGCCGCTCCGTGGTGGAGTTGTCGGTCGCGCTCGTCAGCGCGATCGCCACCCCGCCGACGGCAACCACAGCGACCACGGCCGCCAGCCCGAACACCAACTGCGGCAGCCGTTGCCACGTCCGCGGCTCCTCGATCGGCTCGGTCGGCTCTACATACTGCACCGGTGGGCGCGCGGCCGTTCCGCCCGTGTCGTACACATCGCCGGTGTAGGGCACGACGTCGTCGGCAGTGTCGTCGTCCTGAGACCAGGCCAGCGCACGGAACGTCGCCGACCCCGGCGCGTGGCCCGCCTCGGGAACATCCACCGGCACTGCGGGCGCCACCCCGGTCTTCGCGTCGGCTGCCGAACCGAAGGCGGCGAACAAGGCCGCCCCCACGGCGGCGTCCAGCGCCGGCTGAGGCGTCGTCACCACCGGCGCCTGCGAGTGTTCGGACAGCTGCTGAGTGATCAACGGAATGCTGGCGCCACCACCGATCGTGACCACAGCCGATACGTTGGACCAGCTAATCCTGTTGCGCTCCAACGCATTTTCCAGCGTGCTGAGGACTCCCGCCAGCGGCAGCGCCATCAGGTTGTCCAGCTCCGCACGGGTAACCCGGATGCTCGACCGGTATCCAGGCAGTTCGGCTATCAGCTCGGTCACCGTCTCCGCCGACAGCCGTTCCTTGGCGTCGCGGCACTCCTCGCGCAGCCGGGTCAGCGAACCGACCGCCGCGGTAGCAGCCGGATCGATGCCACCGGCGTTGGTGATGCCCTCGAGAACGTGGTTCAGCAGTGCCTGGTCGATCTGGTCGCCGGAGAACTCGGTATAGCGGTTGGTGTCCTCGATCGGTTCGAACGCGGATGCGGCATCCGCCAGTGTGATGCTGGTGCCGCCGCCCCCGAAGTCCAGCAGCGCCACCACACCGTGCGGGCTGAGGCCGGGATTGCGGTTCAGCGCCGTCAGCGAGGCGACGGCATCGGAAATCAGCCGGACCGGCGTGCCGTTGGGCGCCAGGGTCGGTCTGGCACGCATCGCGTTGCGCAGCGCCCACAGTGTCGATGTTCCCCAGTGCGCAGGAACGGCGATCGCGGTCTCCGCCGACGGCTCGCCGCCGCTGGCGTAGACCATCGCCTGCAGGGCATCGACCAGAAGCTGGTCGGCGCGATGCGGCGACCCGTCGGCCGCCACCAGCGGAACAGGGTCACCGACCCGCTCCACGAAGCCGCTCAGCACGATGCCGTCGGTGTGCGCTGAAGGCACGCCGACTTTCGGCGCGGCGTGGCTGAACAAGGTCAACGCCGAACGCCGTACAACGGGTAGATTGCCGACTCGTGCCGCGACCAGGTTGGTCGTCCCGATCGACAACCCCAACGGGTCGCTCATAACGGACCACACGATAGCCGCCGGGTGATACCAATTCCGTTAGACACTCCGCTTTTTGGGGCGCATTGCCAGCGGGTTGTACGCAACGACCTAACCAGGACACAGAATCCGGTGTTGTGGTGGTACACGTGAAAACATTGGCACGCTGTGCAGCAACGACATTCATTATGACGACGGGACTGGGATTGGCCAGTGTAGGAGGGGCGACCGTCGCCTCAGCCCAGATTGGTGAATTGCCGAGCTACCACTGGTGCCCCGGCCAGGATTGGCATCCCGAATGGGGTGACAACTGGGACGCGGGCACCTGCCATGACGATCATCACCGCGATATTGACGGCAACGATCGCCACCGCGACTTCGGTGCACCCATGCGCAACTACATCGCGCGCTACCACTGGTGCCCCGGCGACTTCTGGCGCCCGGAGTGGGGACTCAACTTCGACTGGAACACCTGCCACGACGACCACCATCGCGACGGCGACGGCGACAACCACGACCACGACTTCTGGGGCTAGAGGCGGTCGGGTTTCGTCCGTGTGCTGCAATGTCGGCCATGGGTGACATCGACGAGATCCAGCGAGTGAAATACCGGTACCTGCGCGCTCTTGACACCAAACACTGGGACGAGTTCGCCGACACGCTCACCGAGGACATCGTGGGTGACTACGGAAGCTCGCTCGGCAAGGAGCACCACTTCACGGACCGCGACTCGTTGGTCGAGTTCATGCGCTCGGCGATGCCCGCCAACATCCTGACCGAGCACCGGGTGACCCACCCCGAGATCGATGTCGACGGCGACGAGGCCACCGGCATCTGGTACTTGCAGGACCGGGTGATCGTGCCCGAGTACAACTTCATGCTCTACGGCGCGGCCTTCTACAACGACCGCTACCGGCGCACCCCCGACGGTTGGCGAATCAGCGCCACCGGTTACAACCGCACCTACGAAGTGAACATGTCGACGGAATCGATCACCGGGTTCAAGGTGAAACCCGGCCGGGCGCTTAATATTTGACGGTTATTGGGTAATCGCGATCAGGGCGCCCGGCCGGAGCCAGCGCATGATCTCAACCAAGGTGCCGTCATCCATCGCGACACACCCCGCGGTCGCCCCGCCGTCGGTCGTGTGCATGAAGAACGCGCCGCCGTTGCCGGGCACCCTGGCCTTGTTGACGCCCATCACGACCGCGTGCGCGTACTGCGGGATGTCGAGGTTCTCGGTTCCGCTGTCCGGCGATGTGTCGAACGGGCACTGCGCCTTCTTGCATACCTGCATGGTGTTGTAGGTCGGGCTCTTCATGTCGCCGTCCCACCAGTGGTCGTGGCCGACCTGGACGTACTGCAGGCCACCGCCGGGATTCGGCGCGGTGCCGAACGCGAAGTCGAGGGTGTAAATGCCCAGCGGGGTGGCCATGTTGCCGTCGTGGGTCTCGGCGGCCATCCCGTTGGCGCCCACGTGTGCGGGGATGCCTGCGCGCACGGCGTCCCATCCGGCCGCATTGCGTTGGAACACGTCAACCTTGGCCGACGAACCACCGTTTCCCACAACGGAAATCACCTGGGTGGCATTGCCGACCTGCGGGGCGAACCACGGCGTGTAGTCCGCGTGAGCGACCGGCGCCGCAGTCATCCAGACGGCTCCTGCACACAGCAGAGCCAGCAGTCGGCGCACCGGTCCATCGTCAGCGGTGCCACAGCCAAGGTCAAGTAAAGCTTCAGACACGATTGAGGACCGCCAGATCTGGCTAGGTTAGGCGTCATGGACGTTAGGCACTTACGCCGTCGCACGGGTCTCCGGCGGATCACGCAGGGCCTCGGGGCGCTGGATCGGGAGATCTTCGAGGCGATAGCGGAGTCGCCGACGCCGCTGCTCGACACGATGATGCCGCCGCTCACCCGGGCCGCCGACCACTCCAAGCTGTGGTTCGTCATAGCTGCAGGCTTGGCGGCTACCGGTAAGTCGAGCGCACGGCGCGGTGCTGCGCGGGGCGTGATCACGCTCGCCGCGACCAGCCTGTTCACCAACCAGGTGGCCAAGCGTGTCAGCCAGCGCCCGCGGCCGACATTCGATTCCGTGCCCCTGGTGCGTCGCACCCGGCACCGCCCGACATCCAATTCGTTGCCCTCTGGCCATTCGGCCAGTGCCGCCGCCTTCGCGGTGGGTGTCGGGTTGGAGAACGCGTCGCTGGGCCTTCCGCTGGCGCTGCTGGCCGGCCTGGTCGGGCTGT
Organism: Mycobacterium sp.; assembly: GCA_032161985.1. Taxonomy (GTDB): domain Bacteria; phylum Actinomycetota; class Actinomycetes; order Mycobacteriales; family Mycobacteriaceae; genus Mycobacterium. The sequence goes on along the minus strand of JAVRPX010000594.1, from coordinate 5,054 downwards.
CCCGGGTGGCCACCGGAGCGCATTACCCGGGCGATGTCATCGCCGGCTTCGGTATCGGCGCGACGATCGCGGTGCTCGGCGGGCGGCTGGTTCCGCCGGTGGTGCGAACTCGGTTACCAGTGGCCGATCCGCTGCGTGTCGACACACCGCCGCGGCCGGACGGTGAAGGGGTGGTGCTGGTCATCAACCCGGCAGCCCGAAGCGGCAGCGGCGGCCGCGTCATCGAAGACGTCCGCCAGGCGCTGCCCAAGGCCGAGATCGTCGAGGTCAGTGACGCCGACGACATCAAGGAGACCATGCGGGAGGCGGCTAGCCGGGCGGAGGTGCTTGCGGTCGGCGGTGGCGACGGAACAGTGTCATGTGGGGCCGATGCCGCGGTCGAGGCCGGTGTTCCGCTGGCCGTGTTCCCCGGCGGCACCTTCAACCATTTCGCCAAGGACATCGGCTGCGACACGGTCAACAAAACCGTTGAGGCGATCCGCACCGGCAGTGTCGCCTGCGTTGACTTGGTCTGCCTCAACGAAGACCAGATAGTGATCAACACCGCGAGCATCGGTGCCTATCCGCAGTTCGTCCGGACGCGGGAAAAACTGGAACACCGAATCAGCAAGCCGCTGGCCGGTCTCTACGCCATGTTCCACACGTTGCGGCGCGGTGATCCGGTACGAATCACGTACGACAACAAGACTCTGCAGACCTCATTGTTCTTCCTGGGCAACTCGACGTATCTACCCTCGGGGTTCGCTCCATCGATTCGAACCCGGATGGACGACGGTTTGATCGATGTCCGGATCCTCGAGACCGGCAGGCCATTCTCGAGACTGCGTATCCTGACCGCGTTAATACTCGGCAGGCTCGAACGCAGCCCGCTCTACCACGAACTGCGAGTCCCGGAGTTCAGCTTCGCCGCGGTGGACGGCCCGACGGTGCTAGCTCGCGACGGCGAGATCGGACGCGAGTACGGCGAAGCCACCTTCACCGTGCGGTACCGGGCGCTGCCGGTGTTTCGTCCGCTACCGTGACGGGCCGCGTCGGGGGAACCAGCAGCAGGCATGCGACGAAGTACGCGTAGCCGAGCGCCCATCCGGCGACCACATCGGATGGGTGGTGCACGTTGAGCACTACGCGGCCGATGCCGATCGCGATGACTGTCACGGCACCGAATGCGATGAGCCACACCCGCAGTGAGCGGTGAATGACGGGAAGGATGATGGTCAGCAGGGCGAGCACGCCGACCATCACGCCCAAGGCATGTCCGGATGGAAACGATGTTGACGGTGCAGAAACCAATGCGGTGGCGGGGCGCGGACGGTTGGCCGCGTACTTGGCGATCTCGGTGATCAGTCCGCTCAATTCGACGCTGATCACGAGAAACAATGCGACGCGAAGATTGCGTCGCACCAGCGCGAAGATGATCACGACCAAGGTCAGCAGGCGAAAGACTGTCGGTCCAAGCACGGTGCAGAACACGTTCCAGGCGGTCACCCACCCTGGATGCGCGACGTCATAGCGATGCATGGTCTCCAGCCACGATGAATCGATGGTCATCAGCCAGTTCCACTGCGACGCATAGCCGATCCACATCAGCGCGTACACCACCACGGCCAGGGCTGCGGACACGATCAGCCAGGTCTTGTGCGGTCTCACCCCACCAGCTGTACCACCTGTATTGGCCTCGCAGCTGCGAGTTGACATTAGGGTGACTGCACATGGCGGTGTTTCTGCGCAAGCTGCTGCGGATCGGCAAGCTGCCCGACGAGTTACGGGCCGAAGCCGAGGCCGAAGGCATCATTCACCTGGCCGAATATGTTGCAGTCACGCGCCGGTTCAGCGGTCGGGTGCCCGGCAAGCGGTCGTCAGGCGAGATCGCGAGTTATGTCGGCTCGCTGGTGCTGACCAATCAGCGGGTGCTCGGGACGTTGTCATCGGTGCCGAAGTTGGCAGGGCGCACCATTGATCAGCGCTGGGACGCGCCGCAGGCGGGCACGGTCAAGGCCGAGCTCTCCGAGACCGGACTCGTGCTCGACGTCAACGTCGCCGCGGTCGACGCCCGCTGCACGGGGAATCTCTCGCTGCACTACAAGGACCCCATCACCGAGGATGTCCTGATGCGGCTGCCCCGTCGATCCCTGGCATTCGATGTTCCGCCCGAGTATGTGTTCCGCGCGGTCGGCGTTCCGTACCACCCGTAGTTCAGCGAAAAGGCCTGACGGGTATCGGTTTTACGGATCGTCATTCTCGGGGTCCACCAAGTACCGCTGCGGGTGATGGAAGTCGTTGACCCGTGACTGCCCGGTGTCGAGGTGTGGTGGTGGGATCCATTCGGTGCGGCCGTCTTTGCGTTTGCGAGTAGTCCAGCCGCTTTCTTCGATGAGGCGGTTGTCTGGGCCGCAGGCCAGGGTGAGTTTGTTGATGTTGGTTTCGCCGTCGGCGGCAGCCCAGCCATCGACGTGGTGTGCCTGACTCCAGTAACCCGGCGCGGTGCAGCCCGGCCGTGTGCAGCCGCGGTCGAGCGCGTGCAACACGATGCGCTGTCCGGGGGTGGCGAAGCGTTTGGCGCGGCCACAGTAGAGCGGTTCGCGGGTGTGTTCGTCATAGATCACCAGGTAGTGATTCGACTGTGAAGCCAATCGGATGACGTCGGGCATCGGCAGCAAGGTGCCCCCGGCGGTGACCGCAACTCCGGCGGCGGCCTGCAGGTCCTGCAGGGTGGTGGACACGATGATGGTGGCCGGCAGCCCATTGTGCTGACCCAGCTCGCCTGAGGCTAAGACGCTGCGCCCCATCGCCTTCAAAGCATCATGGTTACGCTGGCCCTGGGAACGCATGTCTGCATGGACCGCTTCATCGCTGGGTTCGCCATCCACACACGGGGTTTCGTCATCGGGATTGCAGGCACCCGGTGCGGCCGATTTCGCGAACACCGCCTCGATTGTGGCGCAGGCTTCGGGGTCGAGTAGCCCGTGGATACGGCTCAACCCGTCGATACCCTGCTTTTCGATGGTCAGATAGCGCCGTCGCGCCCGGTCGGCATCATCGGGCAGATCACCGTCCTGATTGAGCAGAAACGCCAACCGGGCAGCGGCGGCCCGGAACTGCGTGGGCCCCAAACGGGTCGCGATGCGCGCCAGGTCGGCCTCGGCCTGATCGCGCGTCTGGCCGTCGATGTGGCCGGGCAGATCAGCGAAGAACTTCTCTATGATGCGCAGATGCTCTGACCCGATCTGACCGCGCGCCTGCGCGGCCGCGGTGTTCGCCAACTTGGGCGCCAACGGCTCACCCGTCAACGCCTGCCGCGGCCCGAGAAGCTCGGCCTGTTTGATCCGCTTCTTGGCCTCATCCTTGGAGATGCCCAACTTGGTGGCCAAGACATCGGCCCACGACGTGCCGCCCAGCGATTTCGGATTCCCCTCAGCGACCAACGAGCTGATCAACCGATGCTCGACGGCCGGTGCGCGCCGCAGGTTGCGTTCCATCCGGTGCTGCAGATTGAGTTTCTCGGACGCAGTGATCGCATCGAAAGACAACCCGAGCACCGTGTCGAACGCGGCGTCGAGATCGTCGTAAGCCGCAACAACGGCCTCCCGATCCGAACTCATAACTCGAACATTAGTTCGAATAAGTGACGAACCCGCGCACTCCAACCCCGGCCTGTGGATGAATTTCGATCTGTGGATAAGTTGCTCTCGGTGAGCCAAAGGGTTGCCGGATCCCCACACTCACTGTTCGGTGTACCGACGGGGCAGGAAGGAATGACATTGACCGAGCGACGCGACAACGTGCTGCTCGTGCATTGGCACGACCTCGGCCGCTACCTCGGTGCTTACGGCCACACCGATGTCTCCAGCCCACGGTTGAATCAGCTCGCCGCGGAGGCCATCCTGTTCACCCAAGCGCACGCCACAGCCCCGCTGTGCTCGCCATCGCGCGGCTCGTTGTTCACCGGCCGTTACCCGCAGAACAACGGCCTGGTGGGCCTTGCACATCACGGCTGGGAGTACCGGGCCGACGTCCGCACGCTGCCCCACATATTGTCCGAATCGGGTTGGTACACAGCGCTATTCGGAATGCAGCACGAGACGTCGTACCCTTCGAAGCTCGGTTTCCAGGAATTCGATGTTTCGAACTCCTACTGCGAATACGTTGTCGAACACGCCACCCGGTGGCTCACCACCCCTCCCGAGCAGCCGTTCCTGCTCACCGCGGGTTTCTTCGAAACGCACCGGCCCTATCCGCGCGACCGTTACGAGCCCGCCGACGCCGCTGACGTCGTAGTGCCCGACTATCTGCCCGACACCGACGACATCCGGCAGGACCTCGCCGCCTTCTACGGGTCGATCTCGGTCGCCGACGCCGCTGTCGGCCGGCTGCTCGACGCGCTGGGACAGACGGGCCTCGACCAATCGACCTGGGTGGTCTTCATGACTGACCACGGCCCTGCGCTGCCGCGGGCCAAGTCGACGCTGTACGACGCGGGTACCGGAATCGCGATGATCGTGCGGCCGCCGCGCAACACCGGCATCGAGCCTCAGATCTACGACGAGCTCTTCAGCGGTGTCGACCTGCTGCCGACGCTCCTCGAATTGCTCGGCGTCGACATTCCCGCCGACGTCGACGGCATGTCGCATGCACGCAATCTGCACACGTCACCCCAAGACATCAAGCCGGTGCGTACCGAGGTCTACACGACGAAGACGTATCACGACTCGTTCGATCCGATCCGCGCCATCCGGACAAAGGAATACAGCTACATCGAGAACTACGCGTCGCGGCCGCTGCTCGATCTGCCGTGGGATATCGCCGAAAGCGCACCCGGCCGCACCGTCGCCCCGCTTGTGCTCGGGCAGCGGCCCGAACGCGAACTGTACGACCTTGTCGAGGATCCGACGGAGTCGCACAACCTGCTGGGGCCCGACGTCACCGACAAGGCCGAAGCGATCGCCAACGATCTCGCGCTACTCCTCAACGACTGGCGCCAGAAGACCAACGACGTCATACCGTCCGAATTCGCGGGCACCCGAATTGCGGAGCGCTACACCGAAACTTATCTACAG
>JAVRPX010000593.1:0-16009 GCA_032161985.1 Mycobacterium sp. | reverse complement strand
GTTGTCGGCGAGCGAGTTCGAGAACGACGACGTATTCGATAGCAGCGATTCAAGCGTCCCGCCCTGACCCTGGAACACCTGAACGAGCGACGCCGTCAACGCGTTCACATCCTGCGGATTCAGGCCCTGGATAACAGGTTTCAGGCCGCCGAGCAGCAGGTCGAGGTCCAGGGCTGGAGTCGTGCGGTTCTCGGGTAGCTGCGAGCCAACAGGAAGTATCTTCGTCGATCCCGGGCTGTCGACGAGTTCGAGATATCGGTCGCCGACCAGGTTGAGATAGCGAATCGCGGCCTTGGTGCCTGTCGTCAACTGGATGTTGCGGTCGGCGTCGAACTTCACAAGCACCTTGCGGTCGTCTTGCAATGACACCTCCTGCACAGTGCCCACCCGGAGACCGGCGACCCGCACGGTGTCTCCTGGTTGCAGCCGTGACGCGTCGGAGAATATTGCCGAATACCCGCTCGACGGGCCTGTTCTGACCTGTCCGAAGATGACGAACAGGAAGGCCGTCAGCATCGCCATCACGACTGCGAATGTCGTGAACTTGATCAGCGTCCCTGTTGCGCGCGTTTTCATCCCGGTTGCCCGATCTGTCCGGTGTTGCGGGGCGGTCCGGGGATCGGCCCAAACAGCCACTGCTTGAGGGCATCGGAGTTGAGCAAGATGCCCTGGTTCCCGTACTTCACCGGGTTCGTGCCGCTGTCGGTGATGAGTAGCGGCGGCCGGAACTCCGGCGGCAATTCGGGCAGGCCCAGTTCCTTGCAGTACGGGCCGCCCTTCGCGGCGACCTTCGGCAGATCCTGCGGATAGCGATAGCGCTCGACACCCAGGGTGATGGCCGCTGACACCAACACACTCGAGAATTGTGGTATGGATTTCGCGAAAGGAACGAGTCCCCCCAGACCGCAGCCCAGTGCTTCGTGATACCTGTTCAACAGATCGGTGGTCGGCACAGCCAGGTGCAGCGTGTCAGAAAGCGCTTGGCGGTTGCCGCCGATCACGTCGTTGCCGATATCGGCCAGACCGATTGAGCTGACCAGGAAGGCATCGAGGTTCTGTTGCTCGTCGACGATGCTGCGACTGATCGTTGTCGAGCTTTCGACGGTCGTGATCAGGTCGGGCGCCGCGTCGGCGTAGGCCGTGAACACGGGGACAGCGGTCTCGATGTCCCGGCTCAGAGCCGGCAGGCTCGGTTCGATTTTGGCGAGGAACGCGTTGAAGTCCGAGATAGTTTTGCCGAGCTTCTCGCCGCGGCCATTGAACGCCTTGGATATCGCACCGAGGGTCTGGTTCAGCTTGACGGGGTCGATCTTGTCCAGGACCGCGACGAGTTGCTGGAAGACGGTGTTGATTTCGACAACGACGTGCTGACTCTGAATTACTTGTCCCGCATGCAATCTCTGCGGGGATGGGTCCGGCGGAGGCTCGAGCTGCACGGACTTCGCGCCGAACACGGTCTGGGACGCGATGTCGACCGCGACGTTGGACGGTATGAGATGCAATTGGTTCGGATCCATCGCCAGGTGGATCGCAGCGGTGCCGTCCGGCCGGGCCTCGATCGAACTCACCTTGCCCACTTCGACGCCGCGCATCTTCACCTTGGCGTCGGGATTCATCACCAAGCCTGCGCGGTCCGAAATCACCGTGACCGGAGTGGTTGGGGTGAAGCTGCCCCGGAACAGCGACACGCAAAGTGCGAATATCGCGACAATCGCCACAACGGTTCCCAGACCAGCGAGCGCGCGCACAACGTTCGGCTTCATCGGCTCCCCTACCCCGACAGGTTGAAGTTGCCGTTGGAACCGTAGATGGCCAGCGACACCAGAAGCGTCACCGACACCACCACGACAAGGGACGTGCGCACTGCGTTGCCCACTGCAGCGCCGACACCGGATGGGCCGCCGGAGGCGAAAAAGCCGAAGTAGGTGTGGATCAACAGGATCGTGATGGCCATCAACACCGCCTGGAGGAACGACCACAACAAGTCGATCGGATTCAAGAAGGTGTTGAAGTAGTGGCTATACAGGCCGCCGGACTGCCCGAACAACACCACCGTGGTGAACTGGCTTGCGACGAAGCTCAAGATAACCGCGATCGAATACAGCGGGGTGATGGCGATCATGCCCGCCACGATCCGGGTGGATACCAGGTATTCGACCGGACGGATCGCCATCGATTCCAGCGCGTCGATCTCCTCGTTGATCCGCATAGCGCCCAGCTGCGCGGTCACCCCGGCGCCGAAGGTGGCCGCCAGCCCGATGCCTGCGACCACCGGCGCGGAGATGCGCACATTGATAAAGGCAGCCAAGAACCCGGTCAGCGCCTCGATGCCGATGTTGCCCAGTGAGGAATAGCCCTGCACCGCCAACGTGCCACCGGCCGCCAGGGTCAGGAACCCGACGATCACGACGGTGCCGCCGATCATCGCCAACGTGCCTGCGCCCATGGAAATTTCGGCGATCAGCCGGATGATCTCGCGGCGGAAGTGCACCGTCGCGTGCGGCACGCCTGCCAGCGCCTTGATGTAGAAGAGCATGTGATCGCCGATGCGACCCAGCAGGTCGATCGGGCGGCGCGCCCCCCGCGTCAGACGCGGATAGGTGCTTCGCAGGACTGTCATGGTGCCCATCGCGCTATCCCGTCGTCATCCGGATACCGATGGCCGTGACGACCACATTGATCACGAACAGCGCCATAAACGCGTACACCACTGTCTCGTTGACCGCATTCCCGACCGCCTTCGCACCACCACCTGAGATAGTCAGGCCCCGGTAGCAGGCCACCAGCCCGGCGATCAGGCCGAACAGCGCCGCCTTGACACAGGAGATGATCACCTCGGGCACCCCGGTCAACAGGGTGATCCCGGCGGCGAACGCGCCAGGGTTCACATCCTGAATGAACACCGAAAACATGTAGCCGCCCAGGATTCCGATGATCACTACCAGGCTGTTGAGAAGCAGGGCGACCAATCCTGCCGCCAGCATGCGGGGTGTCACCAGGCGTTGCACAGGATCAATCCCGAGCACTTCCATCGCGTCGATTTCTTCGCGGATGGTGCGCGAGCCCAGGTCCGCGCAGATCGCGGTAGAGCCGGCTCCCGCAACGATCAGCACGGTCACAAGGGGTCCGACCTGGGTCACCGCACCGAACGCCGCACCCGCGCCGGACAGGTCCGCCGCACCCAGTTCGCGCAGCAGGATGTTGAGTGTGAAGCTGATCAGCACCGTGAACGGGATGGCCACCAGCAGTGTCGGCGCCAATGCGACCCGAGCGATGAACCAGCACTGCTCCAAGAATTCTCGCCACTGAAACGGCCGCCGGAACACGAACTTGAACGCATCGGCCGACATCGCGAACAAACCGCCAACCGCCTGCATCGGCCCTGACAGGTTACTAATCTGCGGAAAACCGGCAGACCACCGCTCCGGCCCGCTACCCCTTGCCACTGGCCGATCCTTCCAGGATGGTGACGGCCGACACGGCTGTCGGTCCGCCGATGTTGTGCGCCAACGCAACTCGTGCGCCATCCACCTGGTTGGCCGCCTCTCCTCGGAGTTGCGCGAAAAGCTCCACGCACTGTGCCACCCCTGTTGCCCCTGGAGGATGGCCTTTGGCCTTTAGTCCCCCGCTGGGGTTTACCGGCAGGGCACCGCCGACACTTGTCACTTCAGCCTCGACAAGCTTGTAGCCCCCGAATCGCTCGGCAAAGCCGAGATCTTCATAGCTGATCAGTTCAATTCCCGTGAAGAAATCGTGAACTTCGGCGACGTCGACATCGACCGGAGTCATGTCGGCCATGGCAAACGCCTGCTTGGCGGCACGTGTCGTCGCCGGAAACGTTGTCATGTCTGGTTTGTGCTGGTGCATTACGGAGTCCAGCCCGAGGCCGACACCGCGGATCCACACCGGTCGATCGGTGAAGCGGTCAACGACATCCTCGGCGGCCAGCACGAGGGCGGCGGCGCCGTCGCTCTGTGGGGCGCAGTCATATAACCCGAAAGGTGTCACGACGGTCGGCGCCTGCAGCGCTTGCTCGAGCGTGATCTCGAAGCGCAACCGTGCCTTGGGATTGCTCACACCGTGTCGGTGGTTCTTGACCGCGACCATCGCCAGGTGCTCCCGCGTCGCAGGCGACTCATGCATGTAGCGACGGACATGCAGCGCGAATCCCGCAGGCGAGACCAAGCCGAGCGGGTAGTCCCATGCCATATCGCGCGCCATCGCCTCCCATTCCCAGAGCATGTCCGCCGACGTGGTGTCGCGAAGCTTGTCGGCACCCATCACCAGAGCGACGTCGAAAGCGCCTGAGGCAACGCCGAATAACGCGTTGCGGACAGCATCATTACCTGTTGCGCAGGAGTTTTCGACACGGGTGACGGGCAGGTTGGGCAACCCGAGCGAATCCGCAAGGATGCCGGACGGAAAGCCGTCCGTCGTACCCATCGCACCGAACCAGGCACCCTGCAGATCGGCCTTGGCCAACCCCTTGTCGACGCTGGCCGCGCAATCGGCAAACGCCATCGGCAGCAGATCCTTGATGCCAAGGGCGAAATGCTCACCAAAGGCGGTCATGCCCGCGCCGACGATCGCTACCTTTCTCATGCCTCGCCTCCCGCTCGCTCCGGTCCTCGCTGCGCTGCGATCCTCACTCGCGCTCGCCTTCGGGTCCTCATGCCACCGCCCGTTCGGGCTCGAACATGTACCCGTAGTCCGGCACTCCCGAGCGCACGGCAACCCGCCGCAGCGCCAGTCGCCCACGGTCCCCGATGTCCACGGTTCCCGGCTCGGCGCCGGTCACCTTTACAAGGGCGCGGACCCCGACACCGTCGAGTTCGACGATCACCAGCGAGTACGGCGTGCGTAGTCCAGGCACCGGCATGTGGACGGTGGTTTCGGTGTAGACGGATCCGGTGCGGGGTAACGGGATCAACTCGTAGTCGCTCGCCAGCACGCCGTCGTCGGCAAGCCGGTAGCGCGGCGGGAAATCCAATTCCTCGCTATCGGCGAACCTTCCTGCCTCCCAACGAGTCTTTGCCTCAAACGCACGCTCGTAGGCGGCAAGCGAGATCGGTATCTCCGCGCCTTCGAGATGGGTCCCCTCCGGCATGGGCCGCGCGGGCGGTTCACGACGATGTAGTTCGGCCACGCCGTTGCTCACTGTGGTGCCCGACAGACTGGCCTGTTCAACGGCGACCAACGGGCCGTTCTTGCCCGCCTCTGCCATGCCCGCGAGCGCGAAGAGACTCGCGCTCGCTCCCATCGTCGGCAGCGGCCGTGGACTGCCGATGCACAACTCGACGGCCCGGTCGTGATCGACGCCTGCCACTGCGGCAGGGGTGTCGAGCCAGGCGGCCGCGAGCGAGGCGATAAGGCCGCGCTCATGCAACAGCCGCGGGTCTCCGTAGTCGTGCACATCACCGGTCACGTTGCGTGTCCGAACGGGAAGGCTGCGCGCAACGCGGGCAGCGGTACGAACCTGCAGCCCGCGCTCGGCGGTCAGGATGGCCGCCGCGCCCGCGGGGTTCAAATCCGTTCCGATGATCAGTGTCCGCGGCCGGGCGGAGCTGACCGCGTCCAGCGTGGCGGGCGCGCCGCCAAGACGTTCGTCCACCTCGAGCTCCGGGTCCAGCCCCAGACCCGCCAGCAGCACCGCGGCGTTGCTACTTTCCAGCAGCGGCATATTGCGGCTGACCAGAACGACCCGTTCGACCGCACCGCTGGCAATCAGCGCGGCGCGGCCTGCCTCGACGGCAAGGGTGATCGCGTCCTCGTCGTCACCGGCCACCCGGTGTCGGGGTGCGCCCCAACACGGCAGGTAAGTGCCGATCGACGCGACGTAGGGCATTGAGATCTCTCCAGATCTAGGTGACGGCGCCGGCCGTCTTGAGCTCGATGATGCGGTCCCAATCCAAACCAAGTTCCAGCAATATCTCGTCAGTTTGCTCCGCAAAGGCAGGAGCAGGGCCGGTTTGCGGCGCACTGATATCGAACTGCACTGGATTGGCGACCAACTCGAGCTCGCCTGCCTGGACGATGTACTCGTTCGCGCGGATCTGGGAGTCCTCTGCGGCCTGCAACGTGTCCTGCACCGGTGCCCACGGTCCGGCCAGCGTCGAGAACCGCTCGCTCCATTCGGGAAGGGTTCGCTTGCCCATCGCCTCCCTGAGGATCTCGACGGCGGCCGCGGTGTTTTGGGCGATCGACTCGACGGTCGAGAACCGCGGATCGTCGACGAAGTCCTCGAGGTCCATGTGCCTGCACACGTCCGCCCAGAACTTCGTCGGCTGCATCATGACGAAAGAGATGTAGCGGTCGTCGGCGGTCGGATAGACGCCCACCAGCGGGTTGATCGGCGACCCGTGCACGCCCGGCGGGGGCGCCACCATCAACTGGCCAAGGTGTTTGGTCAGCGCGACAGTATGCCCCATCGACCACAGCCCGCTGCCGAGCAGGGAGACGTCCACGACCGACGGTTCGCCGGTGCGCTCGCGCTTGAGCAGGGCGGCCGCGATCCCGCCTGCAAGGTTGGTGCCCGAGATCGTGTCGCCGTACGCCGGTCCCGGCGGCCCGATCATTCCTTCGATACCCGGCGGGGTGATGGTCGCCGCGGTGCCTGCGCGGCACCAGAAGGCCGTCATGTCGTAGCCGCCCTTGACCGACTCCTCGCCGCGGGGCCCAAGCGCACTGCCCCTGGCGTAGATGATCTTGGGGTTGACGGCGCGGACGTCGTCGACATCGATGCCGAACTTCTGCCGGTGTCCTGGCAGGAAGCTCGTGAGGAACACATCGGCATTTTTCGCCAGCGCCAGCAGTATCTCGCGCCCCTCGGGCACCGACATGTCCAGCCCGATGCTGCGCTTGCCGCGGTTGGCGTGCTCGATGTTCGGGTTCGGGTCACCCTCGACTCTCAGCGGACCGGTCTGGCGCAGGCCGCGCTGCGGATCACCGGTGACGGCATGCTCGACCTTGATCACGTCGGCGCCCCACTCGCCGAGCACCGCGCCCGCCGATGGAACGAAGCCGTACATGGCGACCTCGAGGACTCGAATCCCTTCGAGGGGCCTCACGAAACCACCGTCGCGATCGTCTTGGACTCGAGGAACTCCTCCAGGCCAGCGGTGCCCATCTCGCGTCCGATGCCTGACTGTTTGTAGCCGCCGAACGGGCTGTCGGGATTGAAGTACATGCCGCCATTTATCGAGAACGTGCCAGTCCGGATGCGACGGGCCACCGCCAGCGCACGGTCCTGGCTGCCGAACACCGCACCGGAAAGGCCGTAGATGGAGTTATTGGCGATCCGCACTGCGTCGTCATCGTCGTCATAGGCGATGACGACAAGGACGGGGCCGAACACCTCTTCTTGGGCGATCTCGCTGTCGGGATCGACGTCGGTGAGCAACGTCGGCGTATAGAAGTAGCCCGGATCGACCTTTTCGCCGCCGGTCACCAGCGTCGCACCGACCTCGACCGCGCGCTTCACCATGCCGTCAACCTTGTCGCGCTGCTTTTCACTGATCAGCGGGCCCATATAGGTGCTGGGATCGGCAGGGTCGCCGTAGCGCACCAACGCGAAGTTGTTCTTGACCAGCTCGACGATCTCGTCGTGGTTCTTCTTCGGGACCAGCAGCCGAGAGGTCAGCGCGCAGCCCTGGCCGGCGTGGGTGACCATGCTGAAGGCCGAGAACAGCGCCGCGGTGTTGAAGTCCGCATCGTCGAGCACGATCGCCGCGGACTTGCCGCCCAGTTCGAGGAACACCTTCTTTAGGGTGTCGCTGGCGGCGGCCATGATGCGACGGCCGGTCGGGGTGGAACCGGTGAAGGTGACCACGTCCACGTCGGGACTGGTGGTCAGCACGGCGCCGACCTCCGGGTCCGCACCGCTGAGCACGTTCACCACGCCCGCGGGGATATCAGTGTGGTTGGCGATCAGCTCGCCGAGCGCCAGCGTAATCAGCGGGGTGTCCGGTGCTGACTTGAGCATCACCGTGCATCCGGCCGCGAGCGCGGGCGCCAGCTTGGCCAAGGCCAACTGGTTCGGATAGTTGTAGGCGATGATGGCCGCCACCACTCCGGCCGCTTCTTTTTCCACCCAGCGGTGGTGTTGCATTCCTCGGCTCTCGATGTTGCCGAGGTCCTCGGTCATCGAATAGTTCTTGAGCAGGTCGGCGTAATAGCGGACGATTTCGATCGGCTGGTCGAGCTGTGCGCCTGCGATGAGCGCCGGGGTGGCACCGACTTCGGCGATGGTCAGCTCGGCGAGCTCGTCGTGGTGGTCGATCAGCGCCTGGTGGAACTGCTCGAGGCATCGGACCCGCAGTTCGGTGTTCGTCGACCAATCGGTGGTGTCGAATGCGCGTCGCGCTGCGGCGACGGCCGCCTCGGCGTCACCGACGGTCGCGTCGGGAGCGTGGCCGAGCACCTCACCAGTCGCGGGGTTGATGGAAGGAAACGTCCGTTCGGTCTCGAGCAACCGTCCGTCGATCAAAAGGCGCCGATCGATCCGCGGAGCAGACCCAGCGGTACCGGCCGCGGTACTCGAGATGCTGGCCGTTTCCTGCATCATCCTCCTCAGCATTCGTCCCCATGTGATGGAAACTTCATTCTCATCTTCGGCGAATCATACATTCGCGAAGGGAGAACTCAAGCAGATGCACGAAACTCCGACTGCCTGCAATTAATGTGCGACAAACAAGCCAAAAACGTCTCACCAGTGGGAATCCGTTTCCCTCGTTGTCTTGCGAGATCGCAGTAGCCGAGAGTACGGTTCTCATAATCGGAAGGACGATTCTTGATGGCTGAGGCCTGCGCATGAAGACCGCGGTCGTGACCGGAGGTGGCTCCGGCATTGGACAAGCGGTCGCCCAGCGGCTGCGCGCCGACGGTCTTGACGTTGCCATCATCGACGTCAACCCGTCCGACACCGAGTTCTCCTACACCGCCGACGTCACGGACCGCGCTGCGGTCGACGACGCATTGACGGCCATCCGCGCTCAGCTGGGGCCGGTAACGGTTCTGGTCAACGCCGCCGGACTCGAGAAATTCAAGCGATTCACCGACATCGCGTTCGATGACTGGCAGCGGGTCATCGACGTCAACCTCAACGGCGTCTTTCACTGCGTTCAGGCGGTGCTGCCCGACATGATCGAAGCCGGCTGGGGACGCATCGTCAACATCTCCTCGTCGAGCACACACTCGGGACAGCCCTATATGTCGCCCTACGTGGCGGCCAAGTCGGCGGTCAACGGGCTCACTAAATCGCTGGCGCTCGAATACGGCCCGAACGGCATCACGGTCAACGCCGTGCCGCCGGGCTTCATCGACACCCCCATGCTGCGGAAGTCAGAAGAGCGCGGCTACCTCAAGGTGCAGCAGAGCATCGACAGCACACCGGTGCGCCGGATCGGGCGGCCCGAAGACATCGCCGCCGCATGCGCATTTCTGATCTCCGAAGAAGCCGGCTACATCACCGGACAGATCTTGGGCGTCAACGGCGGCCGGAATACCTAACCGAAAGGACATCGACAAGTGGGACGCGTACAGGGGAAAGTCGCATTCGTCACGGGTGCAGCGCGTGGGCAGGGCCGCAGTCACGCGGTCCGGCTCGCGGAGGAGGGCGCCGACATCATCGCCGTCGATCTCTGTCAGGACATCGCGACGATCGGCTACCCGATGGCCACGCCGGAGGACCTCGAGGAAACTGCGAAGCTGGTCGAGAAGACGGGCCGCAGTGCCTACACGGCGCACGCCGACGTACGTGAGGCCGCGCAGCTGCGCGCCGCGCTCGAAGAGGGCATCGCTCAGTTCGGCCATCTCGACATCGTCGTGTCACAGGCGGGCATCGCGGGCATGAAGGGCCAACCGCCGCTGCAGGCCTGGGTCGACGTGATCAACACCAACCTGGTCGGGACGCTCAACGCGATCAACGTCGCGCTGCCTCATTTGAAGGAAGGCGCGGCGATCGTCGCGACGGGTTCGACCGCTGCGCTGATGGACACGCACAACAAGCCCGACCCCGGAAACGACCCCGGCGGCATGGCCTATGTGCACTCCAAGCGCGCGCTGTCGGCGTACGTCCACGACCTGGCCACCGAACTGGCGCCGCGGGGCATCCGCGCCAACGTCGTGCATCCCACCAACTGCAACACCGACATGCTGCAGAGCGAGCCGATGTACAAGTCGTTCCGGCCAGACCTCGAACACCCCACCCAGGCGGACGCGGAGCCGGTGTTCTACGTGCAGCAGGCGATGAAGGTGCCGTGGATCGAGCCCGTCGACATCAGCAATGCCGTGCTGTGGCTGGCGTCCGACGAGGCCCGCTACGTCACCGGCATGCAGGTGCGGGTGGACGCCGGCGGCTACCTCAAGTGGTACGACTACCACAACTAGGGCGGGAGAGGCGAGGAGAAGCAGAGTGAAGGTTTTCGTCGACTCCGGACGCTGCCAGGGCCACACGCTGTGCTCGATGATCGCCCCGGATTCCTTTGAGCTCAGCGACATTGACGGCACGTCGTCGCCGGTCAACGAGGTGGTCCCGGCCGATCAGGAGGACGCGGTTCGCGAAGCCGTGCACTCGTGCCCGGAACAAGCCATCTCGATCGAAGAGTGAGAACAGGGAGACAGGCCTTGAGCGTCGACGATATAAGCGCCGGCGGCGACCGTAAGAAGAATCGATATCACTTCGACCGGCACACCCCCGAGTACCGGTTGCAGTTCGACAAGATCACCGAGGAGATGCACGCCAAATGCCCGATGGCGTGGACCGACGTCTACAACGGGCACTGGGTCGCCGCAGACAGCAAGCACGTCTTCGAGCTCGCACGCTGCCCCGTGGTGTCCAACGACCACGACATCAACGGTGAACGCACCGGATATCAGGGCATCACGATCCCGAAGGCCCAACGGGCCACGGTCGTGCGCGGCGGCATCCTCGAGATGGATGAGCCCGAGCACAGCACCTACCGCGGAGCGCTGAACCCCTATCTGTCCCCTGCTGCGATCAAGCGGTGGCAGCCCTTCGTCGACGAGGTCGTGCGGGCGGCCCTTGACGAGAAGATCGAGTCGGGCCGCATCGACTTCGTCGACGATCTCGCCAACATCGTGCCCGCGGTGCTCACTCTGGCGATGATGGGCATCGAGCTCGACAAGTGGATGATCTACAGCGAGCCTGCGCACCTTTCGGTCTCCACCCCGGAGCACTCGCCCGACGCCGCGCGCGTCGCCGAGATGAACCGGCAGATGGGCATCGACATGATCAACACGATGATGGAGGTTCGCGAGAATCCGCGGCCCGGTCTGATCAACGCGCTGCTGCAACTGCGCATCGACGGCGAGCCCGCACCAGATCTGGAGATCCTGGGCAACCTCGGATTGATCATCGGCGGCGGCTTCGACACCACGACCGCGCTCACCGCGCACTCACTGGAGTGGCTATCGGAGCATCCGGATCAGCGCGAGCTGCTCAGCCGCGAACGCGACACCCTGCTGAACCCCGCCACCGAGGAGTTCCTGCGCTTCTACACCCCCGCCCCTGGCGACGGCCGCACCTTCTCCGAGGACGTACAGGTGGAGGGGACGAAATTCAAGGAGGGCGAGCGACTCTGGATCTCGTGGGCAATGGCCAATCGCGACCCGGCCGTCTTCGAGCAGCCCAACGAGCTCATCATGGACCGAAAGGGCAACCGGCACTTCAGCTTCGGGATCGGCGTGCACCGGTGCGTGGGTTCCAACGTGGCCAGGACCGTGTTCAAGTCAATGCTGACCGCGGTGCTCGACCGGATGCCCGACTACGTCTGCGACCCACAGGGCACCGAGCACTACGAGACCATCGGCGTCATTCAGGGTATGAAGCACCTGCCTGCGACGTTCACGCCGAGCAAGCCGCTGGGCACCGGCCTCGACGAAACGCTGAAGAATCTACAACGCATCTGCGACGAGCAGCTGCCGGCCAGGCCCATCACCGAACACAAGGAAGCTGTCGTCATCGACTGATTTCGACCGAGATCGGCGGTGAGGTGGTTTGATTACGAGCCATCGAAGTGACTGGACGAAGGGACGAGCATGAAGTCCGTGAAGGCTGCGATGGCGACGGCCGCGCTGTCGGCTGTTGCGGCGGCGCTCGCCCCGCCTGCCAACGCCATGATGCAGGTGGGGAACTACGACCTGCTCACGAATAGATACGACCGAGCTTCGTGGGCATGGTTCATCTCGGCGTGCCCGGCACCCATCGACGTGAACTGCCTGCGCGTCAGCGCGATACCGCGACTGAAGTTCTATGCCTACTACGACGGCTATGCACAACTTGTCGACGGCAATTACACGTTGACCGTCGATGTCCCCGATGGCTTGCAGTGCCTTCCTGGTTACAGCATGCCCACTCGTGACACCTACAGATGGAATGAGGTCTCGCTCGCCGGGACGATCGACTCCCAGTACGACGTGGGTTGTTTCAACGGCCCGCCAGGAACCCAGTTCTGGACGTTCGCGCTGCAACGTTTGTAACAGGCTCAGATGCCCTGCGGTGCGGAGGCTTTCGCGGGCACCCATTCTTTTGCCCGCCTCTGAGCGACAAGTCAGTTACCTGCGCAATCAATCCGTATTGTCGCTTATCGATCCCCTCTCGGGATGGCTATGACCTGGGCAAACGCTGTTGTCGCTCAGAGGCGGGCAATTCGAGCCGGCTCTTTTCCCGGTCGATCAGGTCAACCACCCGATCTCGCGCAGGAACGCATGTGTGTGGGCGATACGACCGGTCAATACCGTGGGATCGCCCGTGCACAGCTTGAAGGCGGTCTGGGTGATCAGCTCGATGTCCTCGGTGTCGATCTTGGCCAGATCCAGCGCGCCCGCGCCCGGCGTGGCCACGGGGTTGGTGGGCGCCGCGGCATTGACCGCGATCCCGTCGTCATAAAGCTCCGCGGCAAGGCTTTTCGTCAGCCGGTTGAGCGCCGCCTTGACCGTTCCGTAGATACCGAATCCGGCGGTGCGGTCGAAGTCGGAGAACGGCGGGCCGTCGGGCAGATCACCACCGAGGGACGTCACGTTGAGCACCCACCCGCGACCGCGTTCGCGCATGGCGGGGATCGCCAGCTGGGTCAGGTGCAAGGGCGCCAGCACATGCATCTCCATCATCAGCCGCACCCGCTTCTCCGGGAACTCGTCAAGCGGCCGCAGGAACGTGACGGCGGCGTTGTTGACCAGAATGTCGGGTGCGCCAATGCGTTCAACCACTTCGCCGAAAAGCCGCTCGCGGTCTTCGGGCTTGGACAGATCGGCTTGGACCGCGATCGCCGTACCGCCGGAGGCTTCTATCTCCTCGAGCGTCTGCCGAAGCGAGCCTTGATATTTGGGGTCCGGCTCCATCGTGCGCGCGGTGAGTGCGACCGCCACACCTTCGCGAGCCAATCGCTGCGCGATCGCTTTGCCGAGACCCCGGCTGGTGCCGGTAACCAACGCCACCTTGCCATCACATGGTCCAGACACTTGACGTCCTCCCTGGGGTGGTCAGGTGCGGGGAATCCCCGCAAGCTTGTCAGCGAACTTCGCCTCCGCCGCATCCCGCAGCCGGAGCAAGTGCTCTGACGGGAACATATCGGGCGCCGGCTTCTGGTCTTTGAGCAGCAAGCGCGCCAGAGTGACCTTGTGCACCTCGGTCGGCCCGTCGGCCAGTCCGAGGACGAAGGACTCCACCAGATAGGAGACGAACGGCATCTCGTGCGTCGTGCCAAGCGACCCGTGCAACTGCAGCGCGCGTGCCGACACGTCGTGGAGCACCTTCTGCATCATCGCCTTGACCGCCGAGATGTCCGCGCGAACGGCCTTGTAGTCGTTGTGCTGGTCGATCTTCCACGCCGTCTGCAAGGTAAGCAGGCGGAATGCCTCGATCTCCATCCACGAGTCCGCGACCATCTCCTGCACCAGCTGCTTGTCGGACAACAGCCCGCCCTGGGTGTACCTCGATACCGCCCGTTCGCAGATCATGTCGTAGATGCGCCGGACGAGTCCAACGGTGCGCATCGCGTGGTGGATTCGGCCGCCGCCCAACCGCGTCTGAGCGACAACGAACGCACCGCCCCGTGGTCCGAGCATGTGATCCGCCGGAACGCGGACGTTCTCGTACCGCACGTAACCCTCGCGTCCCCCGCCGAGCGGCTGGTGTCCGAGGCCGACATCGCGCAACACGTTGATACCTGGCGTCTCCCCCGGCACGACGAACATCGAATACCGTTCGTAGGGCGGCGCATCGGGATCAGTCATCGCCATGACGATGACGACCGAAGCCATCGATGCAAACGACGAGAACCACTTCTCCCCGTTGATGATCCAGTCGTCGCCGTCCTGCGTCGCGGTGGTGGTGAACACCTTCGGGTCGGCACCGCCCTGTGGCTCGGTCATCGAGAAGCAGGACACGATGCGGTTGTCGAGAAGCGGTTCCAGGTAGCGCTTCTTCAGCTCGGGATTGCCGTAATGAGCGAGGATCTCGCTGTTGCCCGAGTCCGGCGCCTGTGAGCCGAAAACGATTGGCGCACACTCGGAGCGGCCCAGAATCTCGTTCAGCAGGGCCAGCTTCACCTGGCCGTACCCTGGGCCACCAAGATGCGGGCCGAGATGGGTCGCCCACAGGCCGCGCTCCTTGACGATCTTCTGTAGCGGCGGGATCAACGCCTGTCGCACGGGATCGTTGAGGTCGTGTGATTCCTTGACGATCAGGTCTATCGGCTCGCATTCCGAGCGCACGAACTCCTCGACCCAGGCAAGTTGCTCGGCCCACTCGGGATCTGTCGAAAAGTCCCACGCCATTGGTCGTCCCTCCGTCGGTGTCGGTTACCGCTTCCGCCGTTCGGCCGCTTCATCGGTGGCGTGAGCGAGCACCTGGTTGCGGTTCTCGAGCTCCATGGCCGCCTCGAGTCCCGCCGCGTCGGTGTTCACCTGCAGCGCCCGCTTCGTCAACTGCACGCCGAAGGGCGGCAATTGGGCGATGCCTGCGGCCAGTTCGAGGGCATGGCCGCCCAATCGGTCCGGTTCGAGGACTTCGCTCACCAAGCCTCTGCGATCGGCTTCGTTGGCAGTCACCGTTCTACCTGTCAGCATCCAGTCGGCAGCCACACTAGTGCCCACGATTCGGGGCAGGTGGTAGCTCATCCCCATCTCGGCGCCGGACAGCCCAAGAAGTATTGCGCCGTTGCCAAACGTCGCGGCCGTAGAGCAGATCCGGATGTCGGCGGCGAGACACAGAGCGAAGCCTGCGCCGACACAGGGTCCGTTCACCGCGACGATGACGGGCTGCGGCAGGTTCCAGATCGCTTGCGGCAGTGCGGCCATTGCCTCTTGGAACCGCAGCCGGTCGATCGCAGGGTCGGACGCCTCGAGCATGCCGGAGCCGAAGTCGCGCACGTCGATTCCCGAGCAGAATCCGCGACCAGCCCCGGTGAGGACGACGACGTTGACCGAGGCGTCTGCCGCGAAGTCGGCGAACGTCTGGGTGAGTTCGTCCCGCATCACTTGGTCGATCGCGTTCAGCTGCTTCGGCCGGTTCAGCTGCAGCACAACGATTCCGGCCTGCGGCCGGTCGACGATCAGCGTCTCGGTCACTGGTCAGCGCCGGGGCAGGCCGAGCACCTGAGTGGCGATGATATTTCGCTGGATCTCCG
Organism: Mycobacterium sp.; assembly: GCA_032161985.1. GTDB lineage: Bacteria > Actinomycetota > Actinomycetes > Mycobacteriales > Mycobacteriaceae > Mycobacterium. The sequence goes on along the minus strand of JAVRPX010000593.1, from coordinate 362 downwards.
AGGTCCCGCCTGCGATGGTGCCGCCGAAGCTGCGCGCATAGCGCTCAAACCAACTGACGAAGTAGTGGTCGAGATTCATGTGTGCGTAGGGGCCGCTGGTCGAGGGGTGAGTGAGCCCGTCCGCCCCTGCGGCCGTCAGCGCGTTCTCGAAAGCCTGACGCTCCGCCTCGGAACCGAACAGCTTCAACACCGACACCGACGCAGTGTCCATCACGCCGCGCGCCGCACGCGCCACTGCCGCCGAACCCATCGCCCGCAGCGCCTGATAGTCCATGATCGTCGTCGCGTACTGGTCGCGTTCGAGCGCGGTGCGTGGCCGGAAGTCGGCGATCATGTTGTCGATCCGATCGGCGAAACCAAGC
>JAVRPX010000592.1:0-3179 GCA_032161985.1 Mycobacterium sp. | reverse complement strand
CCTCGACAGGCCGGAGCGGGATTACTCGTCGCGCGCCGGCGCCGCTGCCTACTGTGTGGCCGACGAGTCCATCGACGCGTTCCGACGCTTCCACGCCGCGCTGTACACCCAACAGCCGCCCGAGACCGCAGCGAGCTTTCCTGACAACGACGCACTGATCGACATCGCACGCCAGGTCGGCGCCGGTGACGCCGCCGCCGACTGCATCAACAACAACACCTATACCGAAATGGTGGCGGCCATGGCCGAACAGACCAACGTCGCCCACACCCCGACGGTGCGGATCAACGGCCAGGACTACGAGCTATCGACACCCGATGCACTGGTGGCCGCAATCAAAGAGATCGTCGGCCCCGTGCCTGGCATGGACACGCAGGCAGCAGGCTCGAGCGGACCGAGCTAACTGCGGACGGTCGAGCGCACATCGGGGCGCTCGTTCGGCACCGTACAAGTGGCTGTGAACCCCGCCCGGCTAGGAACACGTACCCGACCGCCACGGTTGCGCTTGAGGACCGGCGATCAAACGTGTCACCCGAGGAGGCCAGCGTGCAGTACACGACATTCGGGGCCACCGGCCTCAGCGTCCCACGACTGTGTCTCGGTACTGCCACATTCGGGCATCAGGCCGACCAAACGGTTGCCCACCAAATCATGGACGCCGCCTTCGAGGCCGGCATTAATTTCTTCGACTCCGCCGACATCTACCCCATGGGGGCCGAGGTGGGGCGCACCGAAGAGATCGTCGGGCGCTGGCTACAGGGCAAGCGCGACCAGATCATCCTCGCCACCAAAGCCGGAGGAGCCATGGGGCCGGCGCCCTGGCAGCAGGGCGGCTCCCGCAAGCATCTCCTGGACGCCGTCGACGACTCACTACGCAGGCTGGGCACCGACTACGTCGACATCTTCCAACTCCACTTCGACGACCCCGATACGCCTCTCGACGAAACGCTGGCAGCGCTCGACGCCATTGTCAGCGCCGGTAAAGCCCGCTATATCGGCGTCTCGAACTTTCTGGCCTACCGGCTTGCCCGCGCGGTAGGGCGCACCGAGACGCTGCACCTCACCCGCATCGCGTCGGTCCAACCGCGCTACAACCTGCTCTTCCGGCAGATCGAACGCGAGCTGCTGCCGTTGGCCGCCGAGACCGGCATCGCGGTGATTCCCTTCAACCCGCTGGCAGGGGGCCTGCTCAGCGGCAAATACGGGCGTGACGACCAGCCGACCGAAGGCCGATTCTCCGCGCAAGTTGGTCAGCAGTTCGCCGACCTGTACAACGAACGCTACTGGCATGCAAGGGCATTCGACACCGTCGGAGGGGTGGCCAAGATCGCATCCGAGCTCGGTACGTCACTGGCCACGCTGTCCATCGCCTGGGTGCTTGCCAATCCCACCATCACTTCCGCGATCCTCGGCGCCAGCCACCCCGATCAACTCGCCGATACCGTGGCCGCCGTCGACCTGGACCTCCCCGACGACGCGAAAGTCGCGCTCGACGACATCACGCACGAATACCGGTGGGGCGACGCCGCCCGATAGCCTCACGCGCGCCGGGCGCCGACTGCCAACGGGACTGCTTGGAGAGCGTAAGTACCCTGGCCATGAGTGCCTGCTGCCCCGTGCTCGTGACTCCTCAACTTCCGTCGTGCGGTCACGATCGGCCGAGCCGCCATTTGGTCTTCTTCGGCGGTTGGTAGACGTCTTGAGTCCAAGCGTCCATCATTTCGTCGGCATCGCCGTGCACAGGACTATTTGTGACCTGCCATCCGAGACCTTCAATTTCTCTTATGCACCACCTTGTGAAGGATCCGTCGGCGCCGATCTCATGTGCCAAAAGAAGCCTCTCGTCGGACTGCAGCTTGTCACTAAAAGCTTCAATGCTGTTCTTCACGCGCCAGTAGGGAACAGCTTCATCAAATGGCCGACACAGCTCTAAGAGTTCCTTTCGGGCCTGGTCGAGGAGGGATGTCGGCGTCGTTTCGCCTTGTTCACTATCACTGGCAGCGTCGGCCTGCAGCTTTCCGTCAATCTCACTGCGACGCTTAGGGTTCTCGCCGGTCGGATCTCCCATGATTGGCGCGGGATGCTGCAATCCGGCGACTTGACGACGTTGGTTATCGACGTACTCCGCTAGCTCGCGGTACTTGACGCGCAACCCATCAAGCTCCGCGGTAGCCGACTCGGCCCTCTCGCGCCACCATTTGAGGTGATACTCCGCCAGCTTCGCCTCACAGTCAGGGCAAACCGCGACTGGACGGGTTGTCGGGTCTAGCCGGGCCGGCTTCTCGAACGCTGCTCCGCAGAGCGGTCGGTCATTACCGGGGTTGAGGTAGTCCTGGTGGTGCACCACCGAAGAGGATGCCTCGTGTACGTAGATGTGGGGTGGTTCCACACAATGAAAGTAGTCGACCATTGCTGATGCTTATGCAGTTCGGTCAAACGACTGACGGCTCAAGGCAACTCGGCCGGTTCGAGGGCGACTCCGGGGCGCTCCACCGTCGCCGCCGAAGGCTCTCGCGCCGGGCCACACGCACGTTGATGATGACGCCACCTGTGAACGCGTATTTCACAGCGCCGGGCGAGGAAATCGATCGCACCTGACACTCCCGAAGCCCCTGAGGGCTACCCACGCGGTCTTGACACGGAGCGAACGGACGAGCCCCAGGCTGCCGCCGACGGGGGCGGTTTGTGACCGTTTCGTGATAAAGATCGAGGTCACCTGCGATTTTGTGGCACCGGCGAGGGCGCCGACGTTCACTGCGTCGATGCGCAACCGTAATAACTAATCTACGATCGCGGGCGGCCGGGTTTCTACTTGAACGTCAATTGACCCCGCGGAGGGTGGTACGGCATGGAGGCCAATGCTCCGACCGTCATCGAACGTGCGCATCCGACCGTGTCGCGGGCGTCATTCGTAGGCTGGCCGTTGCGATGGAAAGTCGCGGCGATCATGGTGCTCCCTATCCTGCTCGCTGCGACGTTCGGCGCGCTGCGGATCCAGAACGAACTCTCGGCGGCGTCGAAGCTGAGTGTGGCGTCCGACGACGCCGCGATCGTGGTGCCTGCGGTTGAGTTCGTCGATCGGCTCGACGGTCTTGCATACTCCGCCGCCTCGGGTGCGCCGCTCCAGGAACCGCTTGCACAGTTCGACGCGAGCGCGACGGCGTTCGCGTCGCTGACCA
>JAVRPX010000591.1:0-2851 GCA_032161985.1 Mycobacterium sp. | reverse complement strand
AAAGCGAGTACTGCGAGCGATTCAAGCGGGAGGCCGACATCGCGGCCACGCTGTGGCACCCGCACATCGTCGAGGTTCACGACCGCGGTGAGGTCGACGGCCAGCTGTGGATCTCGATGGACTACGTGCAGGGCATCGATGCCTGCCGCCTGCTCTTGGAGCGTTACCCGAATGGAATGCCGCCGGACAAGGTGGTTCGTATCGTCACTGCGGTCGCCGACGCCCTCGACTATGCGCACCAACGCGGGTTGCTGCACCGTGATGTCAAGCCCGCCAACATCCTGATTGCCAACCCCGGCACCGACGATGAGCGAATCATGTTGGCCGACTTCGGGATCGCCCGGCGGGTCGGCGAGGTGAGTGACCTGACCGGGACGAACATGACCGTGGGCACCGTCGCTTACGCCGCGCCAGAACAGCTCAAGGGCGAGGACGTCGACGGACGCGCCGACCAGTACGCACTTGCCGCAACGGCTTTCCAATTACTCACAGGCGCGCCACCGTTTCAACACTCCAACCCGGCGGTGGTCATCAGCAAGCATCTGACCGCCGATCCACCCGAGATCGGTACCGGACACCCCGAATTGTCGGGCCTCGGACCGGTTCTCGGCAAGGCGCTGGCCAAGTCGCCGAACCAGCGTTACGACCGATGCATGGATTTCGCGCGTGCCCTTGCCCATCACGTCGGCGTCGAGGATCAGGCTCTTGGCGGCGACGAGACCATGCTGGCGCAGGCGGCAAGCGGCCCGCGGCATGCCAAGGCGGAGGCAAAGAAGCGGCGGCGCGTGGTTGTGCCCGTCGCCATCACGTTGGCGGTGATCGCCGTGGCCGCCGTCGCCTTTGTAGTGTTCGACCGGACGCGTGACCACCCTGTAGAAGCGCGCCCGCAGCCGTCATCCGCCCCGTCCGCCCCCGCAACACCGAGCGGCATCGCGCTGCCTGTGGTGGTCGTCGGCGCCAACTGCGCGACATTGGGTGCCGCGGGGATAACCGAAGGCGGGGCGCCTGCGTACTGCGCACACCTGCCGACGACGGATGCCACGATCTGGTCGATGTATCCGGGCGAGATCTCCAGTCCGACAGTCACAGCCGGCCCCAACGACGAGGCGCCGGTGCTCGTTTGCATGGAACAAACGGGCAAGACGAGTCTCGACTGCCACGACGACATCCTGCAGAGCAACGCGACGGTATCGGCGACACCGCCCACATAGGGGAAACGATGAGGCGACTCGTGCGGTTACTCGACTGAGCGATGAGTTCTGCTCTCGCCGATTGTCAGACCGTCATGAGGAAAATCACGGCAGGGCTGTTCATCGCGCTCGACGGCGTTGTGGAGGCTCCGGACCAATGGCACTTCCCGTACTTCAACGACGAAATGGGGGTCGCGGTCGGCGGTCAGCTCGGTGCCGCGGACACCATCCTGCTGGGCCGCAAGACCTACGACAGCTTCGCAGGCGCTTGGCCGGACCGTGAGGCAGGCGGCGGCGAGGACGCGGAGTTCGCCAAGAAGCTCGGCGATACCCGCAAGATCGTGGTGTCGCGCCAGAACCTGCAGTTCACGTGGCGCAACTCCGAGCAGATCAGGGGTGATCTCGCCGAGGCGGTCACGGCGCTGAAGACCGAATCTGGCGGCGACATCGGGATGAGCGGCTCCGTGTCGGTGGTCCGCCAACTGCTGGCCGCAGGCCTGCTTGACGAGCTGCACCTGCTAGTACACCCGCTGACGGTCGGCAAGGGCATGCGGCTGTTCGAGGACGGCGAGTCGATTCCGTTGAAGCTCTTGTCATCTCAGACATTCGAGACCGGTGTGTTGTACCTCATCTATGCCAGGGCCGACGCCCCGGCCGCGGCCGGCTACGACGAGGCCAAGGCGCACCTGCCGCAGAATGCGTAGACAAACATTGGATCTCGGCACGCGGCGAGCGGCTGTGTGTCCGGATTTGCCCACCTCTGAGCGACAAAGTCGCTAACACCCGTGCTGGCCTAACCTTCCAGCGACATTGTCGCCCAGAGCTGGGCATCGTGGACAGGTCCCTAGTACGCCGGCGTGCGCAGCACACCTAGATCGGCGGCAGCTCCAGCCAGTCATCGATCATGAACGCATCCCCTCGGGCGACCACCGTCGCGCCGCCGTGCCCGGGATAGTGCGCCGGGATTACCGCAGCCCGCCGCCGGGATGCTTCGGTCAGTACACGTTTGCGTGTCACCGCCGCTGCCGCGAAGTCTTCATCCCAGGCGCATGGATCATGCGGGCGGTGCAGTTGCATCGGGCAGTGCGTCAGGTCGCCGACGAACACGGCGGGCTTGCCTGCGTCGAGCCACACCACCGATGCGCCAGGGGTATGCCCAGGCGCCGGACGAAGCCGCAGTGATTCAGTGAGCTGATGGTCGTCGGACCACAATTGGATCTGCTCTTCCACGGGAAGGATGCTGTCCTCGAACACAATCAGGCCGCTCGCCTGCCATGCCGCCTCGACTTCGGTGCGTGGCGTGGGACGTTGAGCGACGTTGTCGGGATGGAAGTGCCGGTAGTCGGCTTCCGCCAGTAGATAGCGGGCATTGCGAAATGTGGGGACCCATGCGCCGTCTCGCCCCATGGTGTTCCAGCCGACGTGGTCGGCGTGCAGGTGGGTGTTGACTACGACGTCGACGGCCGCGGGGTCGAAACCGGCGCTCTTCAGCGATTCCAGGAAGTCGGTTTGCAGATGGTCGAATGGCGGCATCGTCGGACGGTCGCGGTCGTTGCCGACGCCGGTGTCCACCAACACCGTCAGGCCGTCGACCTCGATCACCCACGTCTGTAGGGCAATTCGCCATCCGACGTCGTTGAAGAACGTCGGCCCAAACTCGT
>JAVRPX010000590.1:0-11033 GCA_032161985.1 Mycobacterium sp. | reverse complement strand
CGATGACGTCGTGCATCAGCTCGAGGCTGGCGTTGTTGCCTGCGATCAGATTGGGCACCGGGATGCCGAGCAGCTCGCCGAAGATCGCCCGCAGCTCGGGCAGGCCGTGCAGGCCGCCGTAGTTGCGGGTGTCGGTGCCGTCTCCGTCGCGGTAGTTCTCGCCGGGAAGGCTCAGCAGCTCATTGGAGAGATCGAGCTGAGCCGGCGACGGCTTGCCTCGGGTCAGGTCGAGTTTGAGGCCCTTGGCCTGCAACTCGGAGTAGTTGAGCTTCTGCTGCTCGTGCTGCGCCTGCAGTTCGTCACGGCCGAGAGATTGAAACGACACCGCGCGCCTTCCACCAACGTCAGACTCCGGGAAAGTAGGGGACCCCGCGCACCCGCCAGAGCCCATTGACCCTTGCTGCCTTCCGGCCCTGGGGGAGTTCACAGGATAGACGCCGCGCGGGGTCCACGGCGAGTCTAATACCCCGGCTGTGCCGCCCAACTGACGAGTGACTCGACGGGCGCATCAGGCAGGTCGGCTACCATGGCCCGCGGAGGATTCGCCTAGTGGCCTATGGCGCTCGCCTGGAACGCGGGTTGGGTTAACAGCCCTCAGGGGTTCAAATCCCCTATCCTCCGCACTCGGTCCGGGTGCGTCCAGCTGACCGACAGCCTGGTCGCAACCCGGCCCAACAGTAATGAGGAGGAGTATGGGCCGCACCGTTGCGGTGGTTTGGCACGCGTCGTTTTCTATCGCCGCCGGTGTCCTCTATTTCTTCTTCGTATTGCCGCGCTGGCCAGAGCTGCTCGGCGACACGTCGCACACCCTCGGCACCGTGTTGCGCATCGTCACCGGCGCCCTGATCGGCCTTGCCGCGCTGCCAGTGGTGTTCACGCTGCTGCGCACCCGGCGACCGGAGTTCGGCACACCGCAGTTGGCCCTGACGCTGCGCACGTCGTCGATCGCGCTTCATGTGCTCGCCGGTGTGCTGATCATCGGCACCGCGATCAGCGAGATCTGGTTCAGCGTGGACAGCGCAGGTCAGTGGCTGTTCGGTGTCTACGGTGCCGCCGCCGCGATCGCGCTGCTCGGCATCTTCGCGTTCTACCTGGCCTTCGTCGCCGAACTACCGCCGCCTCCGCCCAAACCGCTCAAGGCCAAGAAGGCCAAGCAGGGCCGCCGCGGTCGCCGCAAGGCCGCCGAGGACGCCGGGGACGCCGAGGGCGCCGAAGCAGAAGCGCCAGAGACCGAGGACGAGGCGACGACGGAGGACGAGAGCGAAGAAGACTCGGAGTCCGAATCCGACGAGAAGCCAGTCGAGGTCACCACTGAAGCCGCGGAGCCGGAGTCAACGGCCGAGGAGCCCGAGCCGGCGGCCGAAAACGAGGCGTCCGACACCGCAGAGCCCGAGACGACCAACGGCAAGCTGGGCAACCGCAGGCCGGCAGGCAAGACCGCCCCACGGCGGCGCAGGCGCTTGCGTGGCGGCGTCGCCGTCGAGGACTAGCGACTGCACGGCCGGGCCGAAGCTTGAACAAGCTGTGGACGTGCGGCCCGACACCGATGCCGGGCTACTGCTGGAGACCCTGATAGCGCCGTTGCACGGCAGGCTTTTGCTTACCGGGGAGACCGTCGACGAGCAGCTCGGCGAGCGCATCGTCGACCTCGTCCTACAGGGTGCCGGCCAGTCGCGCTCCGGCACTCATTTCGACAACCAGTGAACTCCCAGCCAGTATTGAGTACATGCGCGCATACGCACGGCACCATCTGCTGATCGCGTTCGCCGCGGTCCTGGCCCTTGTCGCACCGGCGACGGCGATCGCCGCTCCCGCCGATACGGAGGCGGCCGCTGCGGCGGTCGCGCCTGCCGTCGTCCAGATCACCACGAAGATCGACTACCAGCAGGCGATCGGTACCGGAACCGGAACGGTCATCGATCCCGGCGGCGTGGTGCTGACGAACTATCACGTCGTCGCGGGCGCCAACACCATCACCGGCACCGTGGGCGGGAGCGACTACCCGGCCGACCTCGTCGGCTACGACCGCAAGCACGACATCGCGGTGCTCCAGCTGCGCGGCGCAGGCGGGCTCCCGGCGGCACCGATCGGAGACTCCGGACGGGTTGGGGTCGGCGAGCCGACCGTGGGTCTCGGCAACGCTCGCGGCGTTGGTGCTCCACTCACCCACGAAACGGGTCCGGTGACGGCGCTCAACCGGACCGTCAACGCCGAAGACACGTTGACGGGTAGCTCGGAGGAAGTCAACGGGCTGATCGAGGTTGCGGCCGACGTGCGACCAGGAGACTCCGGCGGGCCGTTGGTGAACGGCGCGGGGCAGGTCATCGGGGTGGTCACCGCTGCGTCGGTGAACTACCAAATGGGGCCTGGCGGAGAGGGTTTCGCGATCCCGATTAATGATGCGATGGCAGTCGCCGGTCAGATCCGGTCCGGCGCGCCATCGGGCAATGTGCACATCGGGCCGCCGGTGCTGCTCGGCGTCGGCGTCAGCACCCAGCCGCGCAGGGCACCGGGAATCATCGTGCGCGACGTGATGCGCGATGGACCCGCCGCACAGGCAGGCGTGGCCATCGGCGACGTCATCACGGTGCTCGACGGAACGCCACTGGACTCGGCCACCACGCTGACCTACGTGCTGGACCGGCACTACCCCGGCGATGTCATCGACCTGACGTGGATCGACCGCAGCGGCCAGGAGCGCACCGGCAAGGCGACCCTGGTTCCCGGCCCGTAAGCACCCTATGCTGAGCGAGTGCACAACACTGCTCCTTACCGGGTCGTCCAGTGGACGACGGGAAACGTTGGAAAAAGCTCCGTAGAGGCGCTCGCCAAGAATCCGAACTACGAACTCGTCGGGTGCTACGCGTGGTCGAAGGAAAAGGCCGGACGGGACGTCGGCGAGCTGGTCGGGATCGAGCCAGTCGGCGTCGCCGCCACCAATGACGCGGACGCGCTCCTCGCGCTGAAACCGGACTGCGTCGTCTACAACCCGATGTGGATCGACGTCGACGAGCTCGTGAAGATCCTGTCCGCGGGCGTGAACGTCGTGGCGTCCGCCTCGTTCATCACCGGGCACAATCTCGGCGAGGGCCGCGACCGGATCGAAGAGGCATGCAAGCAGGGCGGCTCGACGATGTTCGGTTCGGGCGTCAGCCCTGGTTTCGCCGAGTTGCTCGCCATCGTCGCGGCCAACGGCTGCGCACGGGTGGACAAGGTCACCATCACCGAGGCATCCGACACCACCTTCTACGACTCCCCCGATACCGAAAGACCGTGTGGCTTCGGCATGCCGATCGACGACCCCAACCTTGCGCCGATGATGTCGCAGGGGACGGCAATCTTCGCCGAGGCGGTGCGGATGGTCGCAGACGCGTTGGGCGTCGAACTCGACGAAATCGTCTGCGAGGCCGAGTACGCGCAAACCACCGAGGACGTCGAGATGGCCTCGTGGACCATCAAGGCCGGCTGCGTCGCAGGCGTCTTCGGCAGCTGGCAAGGCCGTATCGGCGGCAAAACGGTCGTCGACCTCAATGTGCGGTGGCGCAAGGGGCAGACGCTTGACCCGGATTGGAAGGTCGAAGGCGACCCCTGGAAGATCACCATCGACGGACTACCCACAGTGACAATGCAAGTCGGCTTCCTGCCACCGCCCGACTTCATCGAGAACGCCAAGACGATCGAAGACTTCATGGGGCTTGGCCACATCATCACCGCGTTGCCACCGATCCACGCGATCCCGGCCGTCGTCGCCGCCGCGCCGGGCATCGCGACGTACAACGACCTGCCGCTGACGCTGCCCCGCGGCATCGTGGGCTAGCGGCGCCCGGCGAGGCGCTTAGGCGCCTTCTGACCGGCTTCGCGATAGCGGGCCCCGTACCTCGGCACCGCGAGGGCGCCTGCATGCCGCGCCGCGGTGATGGCATTGCGCATCGGCCGCGCCAGACCGGCGAACGACGCCATATCGAGCACCATCGGTGTCAGCAGCCGGTTGTGGACGAACGCGAACGCGCTGCCGGACTGTGGATCGGCCCAACCAAGGGTGCCGCCGAGGCCGATATGGCCAAAACCCTTGAGTAGGCCGGGGATCGGTGATTCGTGATAGCCCAGATGGAATGGCATGGGCACGCCGATGTTCAGGTCTGGCCACGGCCGCGGATTGCCGACCAGGCCCTGCGCCAGCTCTGCTGACAGGAACTGGGTGCCGTCGATGCTGCCGCCGTTGGCGATGGCGGCGTACATCTTGGCCAGGCCGCGGGCGGTAACGACCCCGTTGGCGGCCGGAACCTCGCCGTCCAGGAACGGAATATCGCCCTGCACAAACGATTTGATGCCGGGAAAGAACATTGCCCCGAGCGCGCCGGAGAGCGGCAGGCCTGCCACCCTCGGAGCGACGAGATTGAAGACCGGGTTGCCGCGCGTGCTCTGCGGGGCAAGGATCTGTGCGACCTTGGTCGGTGAGCCGGCCGGCGGCCGGCCCAGGTGCAGACCGTCGGTGTCGAGCGGACGGGCCACCTCGTCGCGGATCAACTCCCGCATGCCCTGACCCGTCACCGCACGGGTCAGCCCGGACAGAATCCAGCCGTATGTCAGCGCGTGGTAGGCGGGCCAACCACGCAGATGGTCGACCGCAGCTGCGGCCAACTTCTCCTCCATCAGTTGGTGATCCAGCAGGTCGTCCTTGCTGACGCCCTTCAGGTGTGACAGCCCGGCCCGGTGCCGCAACACGTCGCGGATGGTGATCGTGTCCTTGCCATTGGCACCGAACTCGGGCCAGTACGTCGCGACGGGCTCGTCGTATGACAGCAGGCCGCGATCGACGAGTCGGTGAATGACAGTGGCCGCGACGCCTTTCGTCGCGGAGAACACCATTGCGCCGGTGTCGACGCTCCAGGGCACTTCACCCGCGCGGTCCGACCAGCCCGTCCAGACGTCGACGACCGGTCGCCCGTCGATGTACACCGAAAGCGCACCACCGCCGAACCGTCGGCCCGGGAACAGACCCGCGAAGACGCGGACTACGTTGGAAAACCGCGAATCGGCTGCGCCCTGCACACCGCGGGGCAGGCCTTCCTCAGCGCGGAGCAGCGACGCCTTCGTCATACCGCTAACAATGCTTCGAGCACGCCGCGGTGCATGCGAAATCGCAATATTCAGCCGATCACCTGCAGGACCACCGCCTGCAGTCGGGCGGCCGGCGGGCCCTCGAGTGCCACGTCCTTGAAGATCTTCGCCTGATCGCCCTCGACGGTGAACTCGCCGGGCTGCGGCTGGTTGCCACCTTGCACCTCGTACTGCACCGTGAACGGGGTCGGCGGCAATGGATGAAAGCCAATGTATTTCGGCTCGATCGTGTACTTGTACACGCACCCAGGACCCGGCTGACAGTTCTGCTCGGTGACGACCACTTTGATGGTGAACTCCTTCGGAGTGGGCACCGAGGGTTTCGGCGGGGGAAGCGTCGTTCGCGGGGTCGGGGTTGGTGACGCCGCAGGTTTCGAGTGGTCGCTGAAAATCAGGACGGATGCCAGGCTGACCCCGCCGGCCAGCATCGCAAATATCGCTAGTGCCGCGGCCCATTTACGGACCCATGTGGTCCAGGTACGGTCGCTCATCTGCTCCCTCGTCGCCGAACGCGCATGCAGACACTCAACCTGTTGCACAGACGATCGCGCTGGATTTTCGACTACGGGTTGCCATTGTGCCAGCGGTCAGCAACACCCTGCGACTGTGGGCGCGTTACGAAAGGATGCGTTCTCGCTGATAGGTGAGCAATTTTTATGTCAGCATCTAGAAATGAATGCACGCGACATCGCTCGCATCCTTGGTGTCGCGGTGGTGATGACGTCAACGCAGCTGACGGCGTCCATCTCTATTCCTTCCGCCTCTGCTGATCCATGCAGCGACGTCCAGGTGGTATTCGCGCGCGGCACCAACGAGCCCCCTGGCATTGGCACGGTCGGCCAGGCGTTCGTCGACTCGCTCAACTCGCAAGTTGGTGGGCGGTCTGTCGGCGTCTACGCGGTCAACTACCCGGCGACCGACGACTTCGGCACGAGCGCGTGGGTCGGCGCAAATGATGCAGGAGCGGCTGCACAGTATGTGGTTGCGAACTGCCCCGAGACCAAGTTGGTGCTCGGAGGATATTCGCAGGGCGCGGCCGTGATCGATTTGTCCTCCACGGCAATGCCACCACAGGTTGCTGATCATGTTGCCGCCGTGGCCCTCTTGGGCAATCCCTCGAGCTCATTCGCGAAGACGTTGTCCGGCGGCGGCGCCCCCGCTATCAGCCCGCTGTACGGCGGGAAGACGATTGACTTGTGCGTCCCCAACGATCCAATATGCTCCGAAGGCGCGGACGTGTTCGCACACCTTTTGTACGTTCAGTCCGGGATGGCAAGCCAGGCCGCGACATTCGCCGCGAGTCGGCTCTAGTCGACCAGGGTCGACCGCGAACAAACAAGCTCAGCGCTTCGGTTGCTTCCGGCCGGTGTCCCGCGATGGCTGCACCCGTCGGCCCGTATGCAGCGGTGGCCTGACCCCAACCTACTTTCATCGTCACTTCGGTTCGACTTAGCCGGTCACCGGATTGCCGTCGTCGTCCCAGTTCGCAGCCACCTTCTTGCTGGGCTGCACGCGAGGCGGTTCGCCCGGCATCTTCGGAGTGCCAACCTGCTCCTGGCCATGCTGACCTGCGATTATGCAGGTCACGAAAGGCTGCCATGCGCCGAGTTATCGGGCGAGAACTCGCCCGAATAGCCTAGCCAGCTGTAGGAACTCCCAAGGAGGAGAGCAGCCTCCAAGGCCGAGTGGGCGGGCTCGATCCCGAGGGCGGCGATGTTCGTCAAGGGATCGGGTGACATTCTCGAACCTATTGCGTTGCGTGGCATTTGATGGTCTGTTACCTACACATTCACGCGGTAGTAAGCAGGAATCAAAGCCTATGGACAACACAGTCAAAGCCAGATACGAACTCCGAGAAGGTATCCAGCCACCCCGCAGGATCGCGTACTCAGGGGTGCGGGCTGGGACTGTGCTTCGCACAGGCGTGCAGAACCGTTCAAAACGTCAATCAGTATTCACACCCATGTAACGCCCAGTCCAAACCGAACGCAGTTTTCCGGCAATGTACTAGGCCGAAAATTCCCACCGAACAGGCGGCGAGACGATGGAACCAGCGACCGCTCACTACTTTTGGATCCCGAATTGAGACAGCTCCGTCGTCGTCGACGAGAATGAGCTGGAGGCATGGAGGAAGAATCACGATGACGGTTACTGAACGGAAGCTGGCTGGCGAGGCGTCGAAGTCAGTCGGTGGACGAGCGGTTGCGGCGGTCCTTGACCAGTCTGCGGCAGACCGTTCGAGCGAGGTGACGCTTGAGGCAGCGCCGCGCCATGGCGGGACTGTTCCCCATGGAGATGCGGTGACGGTAATAGGTCGCACCCAGCCCGCCGTCGCGGATTTGAATCATCGCGATTCTGTCGAGAGCCATATTGAGCTGGCGATTTCCCGTTCTCATATATCGCATCCGGCCCTCGCTGCGACCTGACCACCGCGGTACCGGCCCCACACCGGCATATCTCGCGAAGGCATCCTCACTGCCGAACCGGTTCACATCAGCGGTCTCGCCGAGGATCTTCGCGGCCAATCGATCCGTCCGGCCTGTCGGGCTAGATCCGTTATCTGACTGATGATTAGCATCAACGGGGTTTCTGGCCACGTTCACCACCCATGCTCGCGCTGCGGGTACGCCACTCGCTATAAGCAATGGCCCATACGCTGCCTTTGCAACAAGCATGACCCCACTTGGTTGACCAGGAGGCGGGTGAAACTGCACAGGAACTTGGCCGATGACCTTCCACCAGGCAGCCCCAGCGAGCCGCCCCTGCGGATAGCTGCCGGGTATGCGGCGGGGAGACCTCGGCCCAGGTGAGCCCGCGATTGACCCGTACCGTTGCCCACCGCGAATTGGCTGAAAGGCAAGCGCCTTTCGGCTCCTGCCGTCTCAGTCCGATATGCGTTGAATGTTGTATAGCGCAACAGACGGTTCGGCCCGCCACCAGGAGAGCGGGTGGCGGGCCGAGCAGTAGGTCAGACGCGGGTCAGCGCTGATCGGTTCCTTGCAATCCCGCTAGCGATCGGGCGCGTCGGCCGCGCCACGGTGTACGCGCCGCCGATCAGCGCTCGCTGCCACGTGCTGCACCGGCGAAGCCGTCGGCGGAGTGGGTCGACGGCCGGTCTGCATCCCCGCGCACCGTCTGCCGGGTTCCGCTCGTAGGTCCCCTCGACGCGGACTGATGCGTCCCGCTCGACGTTCCCGTCGACGTCGTCTGCCGCGTTCCGCTCGACGTTCCCGTCGACGTCGTCTGCTGGGTTCCCGTCGACGTCGTCTGCTGTTTCCCGTTGAGGTTGTCTGCCGGGTTCCGTTCGATGGTCCCGTTGAGGTTGTCTGCTACGTCCGCTCTTGCGCTTCCGGTATCCGGTGCCACCGGATTGCTCAGCAGCGGTGGCAAGCCGAACTTGTACTCGCCGGTCTGACGGTAAGCGGCCATGAGCAGTTCACAGTAGGTCCACTTCAGCTTGGTCATCGAGAACCAGTGGTGCCTATAGCTACTCAGTGCGATGTCTTCGAGCATCGCGAGAGTGAACTGCCGGTAGCCTCCCTGTCTCCGTAGCGGCTGCACGGTCGTGCCGTCAGGCCGAATGAACTTGTCTTCACGCAACCTCTGGTCGAACCAGATATACGACCTCCCCAGCAAGACAGCCGCTTCGCGGGCCGAGTAGGTCGGCTGAATGCCGAGGGCGGCGGTTGTGGGGGTGGGATCAGCTGACGTCATTCTGACTCCTATGCGGTGTGCGGGCACCGGTGGCAGCGGATGCTGTACACCACCTACACAAATTCAGACGCGAATGTCCCAGTGACACAGGATAAGTACGCGCTCGGGGGAGGCATTTTTGCACCGGTCAGATCGGGCACTCAGGCCGTGAACTGTGGATCTCTCTCGCAGTGCTACACATAACTTTCGCAATTTCCGGACGCTAAGCATAGCTTCGCCTTCACGGCCGGATTCTTCATCGGACTTGGCCTAGCTGCTCAACTTGCCCACGGGTTCTGCTTGTCTCCTCGATCATTCGGGCCGCGCACTAAGCGCCGCGTTATCTGTCAGTTCACAGTCAGTCACGCCAGCGCACCCCGTTTGCCTGACATCTTTGTGGCACACCGAAACCAGCGACTCGATTCCGGCAACTCCACTCCTGTCCGTGGCGGCTGGCTGCCACCGAACATTGCAGGTAGCAAGAGGTCAAGGAGGGGTGTCAGCGAGGACGACATCGATGCGGTCGTCGACCATTCTTCGAATACGTCATCAACGACATACATATGACAGGGAGAAGGAATGACAATGCACATCAAGATGAATCGCATCGTCCCGCTGGCGGTGGCAGGGGCTGCCGCGGTGGCGATAGCAGCTGCACCGACGGCGGCGGCCACCACACTCGCGACCGGGTCAAACGTGAATCAGAACCCCGGCAATGCCGAGATTACCGCCGAGCCCGGCACGGCTGCGCAACACGCCGCGCAGCTGCAGCAACCTTTCGGCGGGGATTCGGGCGCCCTGATATTCCACCATTACGGCCACCCTGGCGGAGGGATCTGATCCCCCGGACGCTGAGAACGACTGTGCACGCAGGGCGGGAAGTTCTCACTCCCGCCGTACGCGCCGCCCTCAACCACATCAAATCGCAGACAGAGCAGTAGCCGCGGGCTGATCGGTGGGCAACGCGACGGGCGTGACCGTCGCCCCTGCGGTGGCCAGGTCACGCACCGACTCGTGGGTGATCACGGGTGTGGGCCGCGCGTCCAACTCTCCGACACTACCCAGCACCGCCGACACGCCAGCCAGTTATCCACAAGCCTTGGTTGTCGGCCCGCGGACCTACCATTCGCCTCGTGACGGGCACCAGGGCGAAGGTGTACGCGGCCGTCGGCGTCGTATCAGCAGTGGCCGCTCATCTAAGCGGCATCAACGCGCCTACGAGCCTGGCCGTCGGGCTCGTCGCGCCGGTTCTCCTCGCCGCCTCGCCGCGTTTCCTGCTGGCCACCGCAAGGGGCGCCTTCACGGCGAGCCCGCGAGAGGCAAGCCCGACGTCGGCGATGTCGGGCATGGAGTTCGAAGATCACGTCGCGCGGATCGCGAGGTCGTGCGGAGTCCCCGTGATCATGACGGCCGTGACCGGTGACTGGGGCGTCGACCTTGTGCTCGGACACCGACCCGAACGCCTTGCCGTGCAATGCAAACGGCAATCTCGACCGGTCGGCGCAGGCGCCGTCCAAGAGGTCGTCGCGGGTGCACCCATGCACGGCTGCACGAAGACCATGGTCGTCACCAACCACGAATTCACGCCCGCAGCAATCAAACTCGCGGAGCTGCACGGCTGCGAGCTTGTCGGCGGATCGGAGCTGCCGCGACTGCGATCGATCGTCCGACGGCTTACGGAGCCATCAACCCCGACGGCAACTTAGCTGAGCGCTTCGCGCACCGCCGCAACCGCCTCGTCGATCTCGGCGTACGACACGATCAGCGCGGGGCGGAATCGGACACTGTCCGCCCCGCTGGCGAGCATCACGACCTGGCGATCCCAGAGTTTGCGGATCAGGTTGTCGCGCTGCTCTCCCGACGGGAGGCTGAACGCCCGCATCAGCCCTCGGCCGCGGACGTCGCGCACCGACTCGGGGAACTCGGCAGCCAACTCCTCGAGTCGGGCGTGCAGATAGCGGCCCGCCTCGGCGGCGTGCTCCATCAGACCGTCGGCTTCGATGACCTCGAGGATGCGGCGGGAGCGAACCATGTCCACCAGATTGCCGCCCCAGGTCGAGTTGATGCGCGAACTGACCGCGAACACGTTGTCGGCGACCTCGTCGACACGACCGCCTGCCATCACGCCGCACACCTGTGCCTTCTTGCCGAACGCGACGACGTCCGGCGTGACGCCCAATTGCTGGTAGGCCCAGGCGGTTCCGGTCAGCCCGCAGCCG
>JAVRPX010000589.1:0-5791 GCA_032161985.1 Mycobacterium sp. | reverse complement strand
TCGAGGACGAGAAGGCCCTGGCGGCCTTGGCATAGCCGTTGCCGAATTTTGACCGAATGTTTAAGTGCTGGCTGGTTATCGTGAGCCGGTGGAGGGCACGCCGTTTGGCCGCTATCAGCTGATCGAGCTGCTGGGCCGCGGCGGCATGGGCGAGGTGTGGCGTGCCCACGACACCGACATCGACCGCACCGTCGCATTGAAGATGCTGCTACCGCGCTTCGCAAAGGACCCCGAATTCGAGAAGCGGTTCCGTCGCGAAGCCCGCGCGGCCGCGCGCCTTGACGATCCCCACGTCGTGCCGATCCATGACGTCGGGGAGATCGACGGTCGCCTGTACGTGACGATGCGGCTGATCAACGGCGTGGACCTTCAGACCATGTTGAACTCCGGGCCGCTGGATGGCCAACGTGCGGTGCATATCGTCGAACAGATCGCCTCAGCGCTGAGCAGCGCTCAGGAGGCGGGCCTTGTGCACCGCGATGTGAAACCCTCCAACATCCTGGTGACGCCCAACGACTTCGCGTACCTCATCGACTTCGGCATCGCCCGCGCCGCAGGCGACACCGCGTTGACATCGGCCAACACGACGATCGGAACCTGGGCCTACATGGCCCCCGAGCGCTTCAACACCGGGCAAAGCGACGCCAGCTCCGACATCTACGCGTTGACCTGCGTGCTCTACCAATGCCTCACCGGCGAGCTGCCCTTCCCCGGCGAGACACTCGAGCAGGTCGCGGTCAGCCACATGGTCATGCCACCCCCAATACCGTCCAGGGACCGCGCCACCATCCCGACCGCGATGGACAGTGTGATCGCCACCGGCCTGGCCAAAGAACCCACCGCCCGCTACCCCACAGCCGTGGAGATGGCCACTGCCGCACGACACGCCATCACCGAACCGATGAGTCAGGTTCGACCGCCGCCACCGGTTCCGCTGAGTCAAAGCACCCTGCCGGTAGGGCCCGACCCAGCCCCGACCCAAGCGTGGCAATCCAGCGGCGAATCACCAGCCGCGCCCCCGCACCTCGGCGGACCGCCGTCACCGGCACCGCCCGCAGGCAAGCGGCGCCGCCGCGTCCTGATCGGCGCCCTGGCGGGCGTCGTGTTGCTGATCGTCGCCGGTGTCGTCGCGGGCACGGTGTTCACCCGGGACAACAAACCAGCCGCCACCACGCCGCCCAACACCGCCACCGCACCCGGCATGGCCGATTTCACCGGTATCTACCGGGCCGACTTCAGCGCGACCACGCTCATGGATGGTGAACTCGTCGAAGGCGCGACGCCGTCGACGGCCAGGTGGGGCATGCGCTCGGTGTGTCGCCCCGAAGGGTGCGTGGCGACGGCTTTGCGCCTGAGCGGCGCAGGCCCTGCGGTATCGAGCCTGGTGTTCGACGAGGTCGACGGACGCTGGGTTGCCGTAGGCCTCGGCTCAGATCAGTGCCACAACGCTCCGATCGAAGTCTGGGACGTATTCACACTGCAACCACGTCCCGACGGCACCCTCGCAGGCGAGTACAGCGGGACTAGCAGCGGAGGCTGCTCAGGAAAGGGAACGGTGACGTTCGCCCGCACCGGAAGCATTGACGTCAACACCCTCCCCGACCCGGCCGCGCTGCCGCCGCGGGTCGTGTCCCCGGCCGCCGCATTGCGCGGCCACTACCAACTCACCCGTAACTTCACGAACGGCTCGCCGCAGCAGGACTTGGTTTACGACGTCACGACCGACTGTCTTCGCACCGGCGACCGGTGCATGAGCTACTTCCATTCACCATCGGATTTCCGACCGCTGGTATTCGGTGACGGGAACTGGACCTCCAACATCGAGTTCGACGGCAACTGTCCACCCCCCGGCGGTCCGACGCACCTGAAATTCACCGCGCAGTATCCGATGCCCCAACCACCACAGGATCCGGTCACGCAGCTCATCGGGCACGGTCGCCAGGAACAGACCGGGACCTGCGCGGCCAGCACGGCCGTCACCGAAACATTCAAGCGAACCGGCGACTAGCACCCAGCTAAGCAGGCGCTCTACCTGCGTCAATGGGCGCAATTTGAGCACGCCGATTCGGCGATCAGATTCCCCAAGAATCCGCCAAGCGGTTTGGCGCAATCTTTCGTCACGGCCAACAAGGGCCCACAGCACGAAAGGAGCCAAACATGAACCCGAATGTCGCGAAATCCGAGTCTTCTCTCCCGACAACTTCACCGCGCGCACGGCAGATGAATGGCCTCTACGCGCTGAAGCCATGGTTTACCCGGCGCCTGACGCCGATCCTTGACACCGCCGTGGCACACAACGTGTCACCGGACGTCTTCACCGCGGCCGGGGTAGTGGCGGCCGGCGCCGCCGGTGCGGCCATCGCCTTCGGAATCTGGCCGCTGGCGGCGCTGTTTCTGGTGCTGCGGCTGGCCGGCGCGAACCTCGACGGCGCGGTTGCCCGCGCTCGCGGAGTGAGCCGGCCGTGGGGCTTCGTGCTCAACGAGATCGGCGACCGCGCCTCCGACATGCTGACCTTCGCAGGGCTGGCCGTATTCGCGGCTCGGCTGCACGGTCCAGGGATGCACTGGCTGTCCTGGCCCGTGATCCAGGTCCTCGTGGCCGCGCTGGCCGCGACACTGCCCACGTTCGCCTCGCTGGCCGCCGCGGCCGCAGGCGCCACGCGACGCAACGGCGGCCCGCTTGGCAAGACCGAGCGGTGCCTCTTCATCGCGCTGGCTACCGCATTCCCTGTCATCCTGCCGATCGTGCTGACTCAGCTGGTGAACGGTTCGCTGCTCACCACCGTGCTGCGGCTGCGCGCCGCGAAGCGCGAGCTGGCCGCGAAGCGGCAGCAGGAGGAGCAGCGGCTCGCCGATGACGCAGAGTTCGCCGCAATCACGAAGCCCTTGACGGCGGTGGCAGCATGACCACGGTCCGAGTCTCGAGCGTGCTGCGGCACTGGATGTGGCGAGTGGTGTCCGCAGTGTCCGGCGGGGTCACCGTGACCGGGCAGTGGGATGTAAAGGGTGGCTGCGTCGTAGTGGCCAACCACTCCTCGCACGCCGACACCGCGGTGCTGCTGGCCGCACTTCCGCCTACGGCCAAGCCCGTGTTCGTAGCGGCCGCGGACTACTGGTTCGACGTGCCGGTGCGCAAGTTCATCGCCAGCTCGCTGGCCGGCGTGCTGCCCGTGCGGCGGAACGGCGGCGGCAGCTTCGAAGCGATGCTCGCTGCGGCCCGCCCGGCACTGGAGGCCGGACGCACCGTCGTCATCTACCCCGAGGGAACCCGCTCGACCAACGGCAGCATCGCGGAATTCCGTTCCGGCGCTCTGCGGTTGGCGCGTGAATGCGGTGTGCCGGTAGTCCCGATCGCGTTGACGGGCACCGCCGACGTGCTGCCCAAGGGCGGTCGCTGGTCCCCCGCCCCGATGCAGGTCCGCATCGGCGAAGCCGTCGACCCGGACAGCGTCTCGGCCCCGCAGCTGCGGGAGCAGGTCGTGACCCTGACGGACGGCCTCCAGCCGGATGCCGTCAACCGGTACGCGCTCGCTGCCTAAGTGATTTCGGCGCGCTAATCCACGCTGGGCGACGGCTAGCGCGCCGAAATCGCTCCCCGGAGTCGGAGTTTCCACTGCACGAGGCCGGTATAGAACACCGACAGAACGCCGAGCATGGCGATGTCGAAAAGCCACGGCGACGCGGTGTGGCTCCAATGGGAGTCCTTCGAGATGACCAACACCGTGTTCGTCAGATCGGCCGTCGACGCCGTGGCCGCCAAGCCCCATCGCGCCGGCGTGAGCCACGAGACCGGGTCGAGCACACGGTCGGTCACCTGGATCATGCCGCCGGCGAGCACCACCTGCACCATGAGCGTCACCACTGTCAGCGGCAGTACCTGATTGCTGTTCTGCGCCAGCGCCGACACGAACAGGCCGACGATGGCAGACGCCACACACGTTGCCGCAATACCCACGAAAAGCTCGAAGGTCGGACTGCCCAGCACCGTCGCACCCATCGGCGCACCCTTGCCGATCGTCACCACCAAGACCAGGACGGCCGACTGAACCACCGCGATCGTGCCGAACACCGCGATCTTGGCCGCGAGATACGCCGACGTCGACAGCCCGACCGCTTGCTCGCGGCGGAAGATGACGCGTTCGCCGACCAGTGTGCGGACAGTCAGCGCGGAACCCATGAAGAACGCACCGAAGTTCATCATCACCAAGATCTGCTTCGCCTCGTTCGGCGCGGCGCCGTCAAATGCAGCCTTGCCGAATCCGGCGTCGCCGGCCACGGCCAGCGGCAGCAGCCCGACGATGAACGGCAGCAGGACCAAGAACCAGGAATAACCTCGGTCGGCGACGAGCAGCCGCAACTGTCGGCGTGCGAGCGTCGAGAACTGGCGCCACAGGTTGGTCTGCTTTCCCGAGGCCGCGGGTTGCTCGAGCGCGGGCTGGGTTGGCGGCTCGTCGACACGGCCGGCCCGCTCGACAAATCGCCGCTGGGCCGCGTCGGGATCCGCGCTGATGTCGGTGAAGATGTCGGCCCAGTCGGTGGTGCCCATCGCCGGTGCAAGCTCACTGGGCGGTCCGCAGAATGCGGTCTTGCCGCCGGGAGCAAGCAACAGCACTTGATCGCAGACATCTAGATAGGCCAGCGAATGCGTCACGACCACGATGACGCGGCCTGCGTCGGCGAGCTCGCGCAGCATCTTCATCACCTGCTGGTCCAGCGCGGGGTCCAGTCCGGTCGTTGGCTCGTCGAGCACCAGCAGCGACGGACCGGTCAACAACTCCAATGCGACCGATGCACGTTTGCGCTGCCCGCCCGACAGCTTGTCAATGCGGGTGTCCGCGTGTGGCGTCAGCTCAAGTTCCTCGACCACCTGCGCGACCGTGCGCTGCCGGTCTTCCTTGGTGGTGTCCGGCGGCATCCGCAGTTCCGCCGCGTAACCCAGCGCCTGGTTGATGGTGAGCTGACGATGCACGACGTCGTCTTGCGGAACCATGCCGATCCGGGTGCGCATCGACGCATACTCGGCGTGGATGTCGTGCCCCTCGAACAACACTGCACCGCTGTCCGGCCGTGTGCCGCCCGCCATCACCTTCAACAAACTGGTCTTGCCCGAACCCGACGGGCCGATCACTGCTGTCAACGTGGCCGGCTTGGCGGAGAACGAAACACGGTCCAGCAGTGCGCGATTGCCTTCGATGATCAAGCTGATGTCGCACACGTCGAGGCCACCGGTCTTGTCGGCGAGTTCGATGCGACGGACGAGATTGCCGTTCTCGAACACAAAGTCGACGTTGCCGATTGTGACGATGTCGTGCGGCTTCAGCGCGGAGTTGTTGACGCGCTGTCCGTTGACGAAGGTGCCGTTGGCGCTGCCGGCATCCTGTATCCGCACCCCCTCTGGCGTCGTCACCAACGTCGCGTGATGATCCGAGGCCAGCACATCTGGGATCACGACGTCGTTTCCGAAGGCGCGGCCGATCCTGGTCGTCGATGGCTCATTCCCGGACGCCGCCTGCTGGGCGGGCAGAACGGTGGTGGCGGTGTCGGACGCATCGGGATCGTGTCTGATCTCGTCCGTCGGTGGATCGTCGCGCCGAGGGGCCGGGCCGAGTTCGAACGTCAGCCACGGGCCGTCGGGATCGCCGATGTGAAGGATCTGCCCGCTGAGGATGTCCACGGAATCCACCCGCTGTTCCGCGAGAAAGATTCCGTTCCTGCTCTCGTTGTCGATCGCGACCCAGCGACCGTCGTGGTAGCGCAGCAGCACATGGGTCCGGGAGACCGCGGGGTGCGG
>JAVRPX010000588.1:0-3346 GCA_032161985.1 Mycobacterium sp. | reverse complement strand
GTGGCGTCTCGGCGGCCAACGCCCGCGCGATCGCCACACGCTGCTGCTGACCGCCGCTGATCTCCCAGATCCTGCGGCCGGCAGTGCCCTCCAGGCCCACCCGCTCCAACAGTTGGGTGCGTCGTTCAGCACGTCGCTCCCGCGACACCTTGGCGTACTTGAGCGCCAGGTCCACGTTGCCGCCGACCGTCCGCCATGGGAACAGCCGCGGCTGCTGGAACACCACACCCGCGGTAACGCCCGGCGTCGGTGCGGTACCCGACACCTGTACCGAACCCTGGCTTGGCGCCTCGAAACCGGCCAGCAGGCGCAGCAACGTGCTCTTGCCGCAGCCCGACGCACCGACAAGCACGAGGAACGAGCCGGGTTCGACGGTCAGGTCGACTGGGCCGAGGGCGGTAACCTCGTCGCGTCCGCGCCCGTACCGATGCGACACATCGCTGATCCGGACGGCACCGGTATTGCGCTGGTCCGCAACGTCTTTGACGTCACTGGTTGAGGACATTTGGAAGACCCTTGGTGTAGATCGCCTCTTGGAACGTCGTCAGCGGCGCCGCCGACGGGATCTGCTTCTGGTCGGCCAGGAACTGCGACGCGTTCTGCAAATTGGCCGCGATGTTGCCCGGCTTGCCGTCGGAACCAAGCCATTCCGGCGATGCAACCTGCTCGGGCGTCAGATAGACACCTTGCTTCAGCTGGCCTGCGACATCGTCGGGAGAGAGCCCGATCTCGGCGGCGACGGCCTTGGCAGCGGCGGCGGGATCGTCATGGATCACCTTCAGCGCGCGTGCCTCCTGCTGACGCCATGCATCGACGACGTCCGGATGCGCGTCGGCGAACTCGTCGCGCACCGCGCCGAGGTCCAGAGTCGGCTTGCCGTCCTTGGCCAGCTGGCGACTGGTGATCAGGTCCTTGCCGGTCGTGCGCAGCTGATCCAGCGTCGGCAGCCAGGTGTAGGCGGCGTCGATGTCACCTCGCTCCCACGCGGCCAGGATCGCCTGCGGCTGCAGGTCAACGAGCTGAACATCGTTGGCGGACAGTCCATTCTGGGATAGCGCGGCCAGCAGGCTGTAATGCGCCGTCGACGCGAACGGCGTCGCGATGCGTTTACCGCGCAGCTGCGGGATGGTGTCGATGCCGCTGCCGTTGCGGGCCACCAGAGCCTCGTTGTCACCGGCCACATCGAGCACGAACGCGACCTTGTAGGGGATGTTTAGCGGAGCCGACAGCCCTCGCGCTACCGGGCTGGATCCCAGCGCGCCGAAGTCGAGTTCCTTGGCGATGAACGCTGTGTTCACGTCGGCGCCAGAGTCGAACTTGATCCACTTGATGTTGAAATTCGGCAGCGCGTCTTCCAGCCACCGGTTGTTCTTGACGATCAGATCGCCACTGGGGAACGTCTGGTAACCGATGCGGATCGTCGGCTTGTCGGCCTGCTGGCCGGACCGGTCGACCGAGCAGCCAGCCAGTGCCAGCGCCGTCGCCGCCAGCGCAGCAACAAATGCCTTGAGCTTCATAACTTTCCTCTCCAGGGGACAGCGCGCCGTTCAATGGCGCGAAGTAGACCATCGATGACTAGACCCGAGATTCCGATGGCGAAAATGCCGACCAATACGACGGGTGTGTTGTTGTAATTGCTTGCGTCCTTGACCAATCCACCGATACCGGGGATGCCGTTGAAGAGTTCGGCAGCCACCACCGACGAGTAGGCCATGCCAACCGCAAGCCGGATGCCGGTGAAGGTCTCCGGCAGCGCGGACGGGACGACGACGTCGCGGATGACCTCCGCGCGCGAGGCGCCAAGAGCGCGGGCGGCTTCTTGCAGCCCGACAGGCGCGGCGACGACGGCTGCGGTGGTTGCGACGGCGGCGGGCGGTAGAGCGGCCAACGCCAAGAGGGTGATCTTCGGCGCCTCGTCGATGCCAAGCCAGATCACCAGCAGGAAGAAGTAGGCCAGCGGCGGCAGCGCCCGCAGGAACGTCAGCCATGGTTCGAGCACGCTGCGCACCCAGCCGACCGAGCCCATCACGAGCCCGAGCAGCACGCCGAGGGCGACGCCGATGACGACGCCGGCGAGCACCCGCCGCAGCGTCATGTAGAGGTGCTCCCACAGCAGGTAGCCCGCGTACCCGCGGACCCCGTCGTGCGTAGTGGAGATGTCGAGGAACGCGCGCCAGACCGTGCTCGGGTATGGCACGAATGTCTGGTTCCAGATGCCGCTGGCCGCAGCGAGCTGCCACACGCCGAAGAAGACGACCAGGGACAGCAACGGCAGCGTGGCCCGGGTTAGCCTGCCGCGCCACTTGCTCTTGGGCGCGGCGGCAGGCGAGTCTACGTGCGACTCGTCGGGGGCGATGTCTACGAATACCGACACTGTGAGCGACTTTCTGTTGCCGAACGAGAATGGAAGCGGTTCAGCGACAGCAAGAGTCCTCAGACAGCATCACGGCCATTCAGCTAGTAGTACCGGTTTGCTTGCGTCTGGTGGAGATCTAGGCTCAGCGAGAATTTAAGGCTCTTAGGCCGCGACCCGGGCCGCGGCAGCCTCGTCGAAGCGATCGAGGACGGTTTCCGCTACCAGCCGGTGTGGTCCAAGCGGTTCGGCCATCGCAATCCCGTTGGCGCGCGCGAAGGTTGCGACGCGATCGGTGATCCGCCCGTGCGCGAGGAACCAGGGCGCGATGACCAATCGGGTGGCGCCGCGGTCCCGCAGGACATCGGCGGCCTCCGCGAGCGACGGGTGTGGCCCCGTGGCAAACGCGATGGTCGCCGTCCAGCGGGTGTTCTGCGCGAGGTAGTTGGCGACCGACGCCGTTCGCGCATTGGCCTGGCGGCGCGAAGAACCCACTGCCGTGACGAGGACGCCGACGTCCGGGTCGAGTTGCGACACCCCAGCGTGTGCGAGGCGCTGACGCAGAACGTGAACGAGCCTGTCGTCCTCGCCAAGGACGTCGGCTTGCCGCGCAGCGGAACCCGATTCGCCGATCATCGTGGGGATGTCGACGCGGGCGTGATATGCGTCCGCGAGTAGCAACGGCACGACGACTGCATTGCGGGGTGAGGCTGCGAGCACATCTCGCAGATTGGGGGTGTTCTGCTCACAGAACGCCACCCGCACGTCGACATCGCGTCGCACCCTTCGGATGGTGTGCGCCACCTCGTGTGCCGATGCCGCCGATCGCGGATCGGCGCTGCCGTGCGCCGTCAAAACCAGCGGGCGGTGGGTGGGAGGCAACAGAGTCACGAGGCGTGCAAACCGCATTCCGTCTTCGACAGTCCCGCCCAGCGGCCGCTGCGCGGGTCGGCGCCCTCGACGGGCTTCGCGGTGCACGGCGCGCAGCCGATC
>JAVRPX010000587.1:0-4203 GCA_032161985.1 Mycobacterium sp. | reverse complement strand
ATGCTCGTCGTGCAGACGGCCCAGTTCACGAAACGCGGCTTCCTCGCCGACCTTCCACTTGGCGCTCTTGACGAACTGAAACACCGCGATCTTGAACCCCTGGTTCCAGGCCCGCAGCGCCATGCCGAATGCCGCGGTGGACTTGCCCTTTCCCGCGCCGGTGTGCACGGCGAGCAGAGGAGCGTTTCGGCGCGCACGGGTCGTCAGGCCGTCTTCGGGGACGGTTAGCGGTTGACCTTGTGGCATCGAGGTCTCCCTACGCAGCGGTGCGCACGACGTCGGTGAGGCTGTCGGCGCGCAGGTGTGCCAACCGCACCGCAGGCGCACCGAGATAGCCCGCCAGCTGCTCGGCCAAACCCAGTCGCACATGCGATGTTTCGCAGTCCACCACGACAGCGGCCGCGCCCTCGGCGACCAGTCGGGCCGCGGCCACCCGCGTGCGGCCCAGCGGGTCGGGACCGCCGGTGGCACGCCCGTCGGTGAGCACCACAACCAGGCAACGCCGCGCCCGGTCACGCGCCTTTTCGCGCACCACCACATCGCGTGCGGCCAGCAAGCCTTGCGCCAGTGGTGTTTTCCCGCCGGTGTCGAACCGCGCCAGCCGCCGGCCCGCGATGTGCACCGACGATGTCGGCGGCAACAACAGCTGGGCGTCCTGCTGCCGGAAGGTGATCACCGCCACCTTGTCGCGGCGCTGGTACGCGTCTCGCAACAGCGACAGCGTCGCACCGCTGACCGCCGACATCCGGTCGCGCGCGGCCATCGACCCCGAGGCGTCGACGACGAAGATCACCAGATTGCCCTCGCGGCCTTCCCTGATCGCACGACGCACGTCCTCCGGCTGGGGATTCGGCCGGCCGGGGCGGCGCTGGCGACCGGCCGCGGCCAGCAGCGTCCCGAACACGTGTACGCCGTGGCCTGCCCCCGGTTCGGCGGTCGCCGAGATCGCCTTTCCGGTGCGGTTGCGTGCACGCGAACGGCGACCCGGCGCGCCCTCACCCACCCCGGGCACCACCAGCGCCCTGGTGCGAAACACCGGCGACGGCGCGGCGCTCGGTCGGGGCGCAGAGCTCGAATTGCGTTGCGGCACCGGGCGCTCGGACCCGTCATCGGGGACCGAGTCGCCACCGCCTGGCGGATCCGGGTCCGGCTCCGGCTCGTCGGCGGATTCCGACGCCTGAGCCATCGCCTCGTCAAGTTGGTCTGGATCAAGCCCTGGGTCGTCGAATGGGTCACGGCGTCGCCGGTGCGGCAGCGCAAGTTCGGCGGCCACCCGGATGTCCTCCTCCGCCACGGTATCGGCGCCACGCCACGCGGCGTGCGCGACAGCGGTGCGTGCCACCACCAGATCGGCCCGCATCCCGTCGACGTCGAAGGCTGCGCACAGCGCCGCGATGCGCCGTAACTCGTTGTCCGGCAGACAAACAGAGTCAGCCGTTACGCGCGCGGCGGCGACGCGACGCGCCAGTTCGGCATCCGCCGCGAGATAGCGATCGGCGAATCCGACGGGGTCGGCCTCGAATGCCATCCTCTGCCGGATGACGTCGGCCCGAACGTCGACATCGCGTGAGGCGTGCACGTCCACGGTGAGCCCGAAGCGGTCGAGCAACTGCGGGCGCAGCTCGCCCTCTTCAGGATTCATCGTGCCGATCAGTACGAAGCGGGCATCGTGACTGTGTGAGACGCCGTCGCGCTCGACGTGCACACGGCCCATCGCGGCGGCGTCGAGGATCACATCGACCAGATGGTCGTGCAGCAGGTTGACCTCGTCGACGTACAGCACGCCACCGTGTGCGCGGGCCAGCAGGCCCGGCGAGAACGCGTGTTCGCCATCGCGTAGCACCTTCTGCAGGTCCAGCGACCCGACCACCCGGTCCTCGGTCGCGCCGATGGGCAGCTCGACGAGCGATGCGCCGTCGACCGCGGCCAACACGTGTGCCAGGCCGCGCACGGCGGTCGACTTCGCGGTGCCCTTCTCGCCTCGGATCAACACGCCGCCGATCTCGGGCCGCACCGCGCACAACAGAAGCGCCAGCCGCAGGCGGTCGTGGCCGACGATCGCGCTGAACGGGTAGATCGGGGTCACGGCTGCCCGGTTTCCGCGGGCGAACCCTGTTTCACCATCGGGACATGCGGGATCCCGTCATCGAGGAATTCCTCGCCGTCGCGGACGAACCCGTGGTGGCCGTACATGTCCTCCAGGTAGGTCTGCGCGTTGATGTGGCACGGGTAGTCGCCCACCTCGGCCAGCGCGGCCTGCAGCAGCCGGGTGGTGTGGCCGTGACCGCGGGCGCTGCGCTTGGTGCAGACACGTCCAATTCGGAAGGCCTTCTCGCCGCCGGGGTGTTCTTCCATCAGTCGCAGCGTGCAGATGACTTCACCGCCGGGCCCTTCGAGCCAGAAGTGGCGGGTTTCGGCGAGCAGGTCACGCCCGTCCAACTCCGGATACGGGGTGGCCTGTTCGACGACGAAAACCTCGACGCGCAGCTTCAGCAGCTCGTAGAGCGTCCTGGCGTCCAGGTCCTTGGCCCAGCTGCGGCGCAGTGCGATCGTCATTTGGCAGCCACCGTCAACCGATCGCTGCGGCTGCCGGCACGCCACTGGCGGGCCGGTCGAGCTTGAGTACCTTGGTGCCCCACGACCACACCTCCTCGAATAGTGCTGGCTCGCCGGACAGCTCGGTGCCCAGCGACGGCACGATCTCCTTGAGCTTGGGCGACCAGGACTTGTAGCGGTCACCGAAGCAGCGCTCCATCACGTCCAGCATCGCAGGCACCGCCGTGGAGGCTCCCGGCGAGGCGCCAAGCAGCCCGGCAATGGTGCCGTCGGCAGCCGACAGCACTATCGTGCCGAAGTCCAGCACACCGCCCTTGCCCTTGGCTCGGCGGATCACTTGCACCCGCTGGCCCGCGATGTCTAGCTCCCAATCGGAATCGACTGCACGGGGCACGAATTCACGCAGCACCTGCACCCGGCGCGACTCCGACTGCAGCAACTGGCCGATCAGGTAGCGCACCAGAGGAATCTGTGTGAGGCCGACCGTGGCTATCGGCATCAGGTTGTTCGGCCTGACCGACCGTGGCAGATCGGTGATCTTGCCGTGCTTCAAGAACTTCGGTGACCAGCCCGCGAACGGTCCGAACAGCAGCCACGACTTACCGTTGACGACTCGGGTGTCCAAATGCGTCCCCGCCATCGACGGCGCGCCTGCAGCCGCCAGGCTGTACACCTTCGCTCGGTGTGCCGCGGTCATCGCGGGCCGATCAGCGCGCAGGAACGCGCCGCCAACCGGAAAGCCGCCGAATCCCTTGGCCTCGCGAATCCCAGACTTCTGCAGCAATGGCACCGAACCACCGCCTGCCCCGATGAACACGAACTTCGCGGTCAGCTTTCGCTTTTCCTCGGTACGCCGATTGACGATCGTCAGTGTCCAACTGCCGTCGGATTCCTTGCGCAGGCCTCGCACCTCGTGGCCGAACAGCGTGGTCATTCCGCGCTGCGCTGTGTAGCCGATGAGCTGTCGCGACAGTGCCCCGAAATCGACGTCGGTCCCGTCCTGGGCCCACGCCAGCGCGATCGGATCCGCGCGACTTCGTCCGAATGCCATCAGCGGCAACCGCCGCGCGAACTCGTCGTCGTCGGCGATGAACTGCATCGACGCAAACAGCGGATTGTCGATCAACGCCTCGTGACGGCGCTTCAAATAGTCGATGCTGGCCTCACCCTTGACGAAGCTGACGTGCGGGATCGGGTTGAGGAAATTGCGCACATCGGGCAGCAGGCCGTTCTCGACCGCGTAGGCCCAAAATTGCCGCGTCACCTGAAACTGCTCGTTGACCTGGACCGCTTTGCTGATGTCGATCGTGCCGTCGGGCCGCTGCGGGGTGTAGTTCAGCTCGCACAGCCCTGCGTGACCGGTGCCTGCGTTGTTCCATGGGCCGCTGCTCTCGGCGCCCGCGCCGTCAAGGCGCTCGATCAGGGTGATCGACCAATTCGGCTCCACCAGCCGCAAAAGCGCGCCAAGAGTGGCACTCATGATTCCGGCGCCCACCAGAACAACGTCCGTCTGTGCGGCCTTCGGGTCAGACACCGATCGTTGGTCCTTCGCGGTCGCGGTCCGCAAGTCACGGCTTACCGCTGTTCAGGTTATCCGCCGTGGTCTGCCTCCATGGGCCCAGGTCGGCCGCGAAGCGCGGCTAAGGT
>JAVRPX010000586.1:0-5398 GCA_032161985.1 Mycobacterium sp. | reverse complement strand
CGGCGCTCCTGGAGCACGGCCGGTCACGCGATCATCGAGTATCGGAATGAGGCGCTCGGGTAGCGGAATCGATCGCCTGTCGGAAGCACTCTTCGGATTCCCCTCGATGAGCTTGCCTCCTACTTGTGTGATCGACCGACGAACCCGGATCCTTCGCGCTCGCAGATCGACGTCCTCGACTCGCAGCTCACAAGTTCGCCGAACCGCAAGCCGATGTACGCCAGAATCAGGACTACGTCGCCCTGGGTGCCGCACGTGGCGGCCAGGTCCGCACTTCGGATGTCTTGAGGTATGTGTGCGAGGTCTGCCTCAGCGGCGGGAACTTGGTGCGGCTGGCTGGGTTCCGCGATAGGAGCTCACCGTCGTCGATTGCGTAATCGAGTGTCATCTTCATGACGGAGTGAATCCACCGCACCGTGCGAGGGCTCAAGCCGGAGGCGGTCATTCCATCCAGGACCCAGTCCTGGATGGAATGGTGGTCGATCCTGTGACACACCAGCTTCCAAATTTCGGCTCGATGCGTGATCGCCAGTTGTCCTTGTAGCCGCGGCGGACTTTAGGACTCAGATCGACGCGTGACGCCAGCCAGGACCGGTACACCGTCGACAACGTGACACGGCCGGCGCGCGGTCGCCGTGCCTACTGATGTGTGCGCGACCGCGCCTCATGCACTGTCCTAGGTCATCGAAGCATTGGTGTGGCTCCAGGGTGCAAATTCGCCGGTCTCGAGCCGGTCGCGACCGCCATCACCGATACGCCGGAGTTCCCACGGCTTCCGTCTCGATTGCATACTGACGAGCGCGCCGCTCGTTCATTTACACGTTGGCTACTTCTGTGCGACGACGATCGAGTACCCGCCGGTGAGCGCGCCCTTGGCATCCGTCGCGACGAACCGTAGCAGGTGCGCGGCATCGCTGGGGCCGCCCAGAGCCGCCGCGATGGAGGCGGCCTCGAGGTTTCCGATGTCGAGCATCTGTCTGATCGCTCGCGTCAAGAGTGTCGGAGCCTCCCGGTTGGTGCCCGACATCGCGATGTTCTCGGCGAAGCCCACGCTGGCATCGCGCAGAATTCCGGTGACCCTGGATGGCGCCGTTCGCGCCGTGACAGCGGTCACCACCTCGGTCGGGCAGACGAGGAAATCAGACCTTCGGCGGACGGCCGTCACCAGGTGCAGCACACCGTCCGATAGGACCCCGTGCCGCAGGTCGGCGACGCTCGGTGCGACATATCTGGCAGCCGCCGTCTTGCCGTCGATGCTCCGGCTGCCGGAAACTGCTGTCAGCAAAGGTATTACGGCGTCGCCGCCATGCACCATCTCAAGGGCACCGCCGGCCGGGACCTGCGCGCCGAGCCGGCCGATCAGGGTGTTGAGGTTGATGTGGCCGACCGCGATGGTGAGGTTGCGTTGGCCAACATGGCGGTCGTGGTTCGCATCGAACGTGCCCCGCCAGGGGTCGGCGAGGGTGGACACGGTCGCCAGCAGACACTCGTGGCCGGTCAGCAATACCGGAATCGTCCAGGGCGGTTGGACTTCGACCACCCCCACCGACTCGGCCCGCGTCCGGTCCGCGAACTCGGCGTAGGCAGCACCGATGAGGTTCGGCTCCACGCCGGGCTGCCCGTTGAAGAAACCGGGATCGACCCAGTACGCGGTCACCTGAGTGCCCACCGCCGGCAGCATCCCGAGGTTGAAGACACGCACGAACACTCGGTAGGTGCGACCGCTGACCGGTGTGCCGACGCACCGCGACGGATCGAACTGGCCGGTGTAGGAGGCATCGATCAACAAGAGGTCCGGCGATTCCCAGCATGCTGACGGCGGCCAAGTCGGACGCCCTCCTCGGTCTCCGGGCGCAAAGGCACGTACCAACAGATAGGGCAGCACGTCCTCGCGGTTCGGCCGGCCCTTGTCAGCTTTCGCCCGGAAGTCGGCGCGCAGCGCCTCGAGCAGCGCGGGGTCGGGTCGGAACTCGGGATCGGGAGGCGACGGTGGCGTGGGCGCAGTGCCGATCGGATTCGGCGGGTCGGTGCCGCGTTTCGGATCCGGGTCATAGGATTTCTCGGCAGCCGGAACGGCCTTCGCCTTGACGGTTCGCCGGGGTGTACTCATCGCGGCACCTGCGAAATGTCTTGTCGGCCGCCCAGATCCCGCCAGTCGGGACCGTCGCCCACCGGTGGTTTAGGGTGTGGGGCCGGGCAGATGTCGGGCGTATCGGGCCCCGGTTCAGCTTGCACCTCGCGGCTCAGATAGTGCATGCGCAGCTCAACTCGCGGGTCGTAGCGCTGCGAGTCAAGGGTTTCACCACGAAGTTCGGGCCGCGGGTTGTCGGTGTCCGCGTGGTAGAAGTGGGGCGGCGTACAGGGCCGCAGGTAGTGGAAGTCGACCGGCGGGTCGTCGACCGGCACCAAACGGGGTTTGCACACCCACTCACCGGGATCGCCCGGCCCCGGCGTCGAAGGGCCCGGCGAGTGTCGATCCCAGTCCCAGCACTTCCAGGCGTAGCCGCGATCGGAGTCGAGGTTGAAATCCGGTACCCCGAACTCCTCGTTGGTGTGCTCACCGACCATCCGGCCCACCAGGTAGACGCCGTAGTCGACGGGGCCCCCGAGGTGTTTGTCGAGCGGGAAAAGGTCGTTGAGCGTCGTGAACGTGTCGAGCGGTGACACGGACGCCTCGAGTTGCTCACGCGCACCACCGTCCCCGACGGGACCAGGTATCAGCACCGTGCCCGTATCACCTACGACGTACGGCCCACCGTGAACGGGCGCAGCTTCCCGGGGAACCGGACTGCCGGCCTGGTTGGTCGACGGATATCGCCAGGGCGCCAGCCACGCGCTCGGATGGTATTCCACCGATCCGTCGTTGGCGTAGGGCAGGACGTGGGTCAAACCCAACAGGTCCGTCAAAGACGGGTCGATGATGAAGGTGTCTCGGACGACGTTGCGCGGATACAACCTGTCCGCGGAGAACGTCGACGTGGATGTGGGACGGCCCGACGGTTCGGTCGGCACGGGTGTCGTCTGCCCGAAGCCGAGTGGATCGTCCAGAGCCTGCAGGATGTCGAAACCTGACTGGGTTGCCCCGAGACCGAGCGTCGTGAGCCCGTAGTTGATCTCCTCGGGGTTCGGCATCTGAAAGCCCGACATCACCAGTGCGCGGCGGGCGAGGATGTACAGGTACCACGCCGCTAGCTGAAGCTGGTACACCAGCTGACGAACGCCTGAGTAGAACAGAACCAGGTCGGCGGCCAAGCTGGGCAGGATCGTCAGCAGCCAGATCGCGACCTCGACGACGTAGGCCGCCCAGGCGAACACCGCCAGTAGGAAGTCCCACCAGTGGCTGTCGTCCGATCCCACGTCCGCGCCGCGTGTGGGATCGTCGTTCACCCCGTAATCGCCTCCAGGCGGGCTCGGGAAAGAATGGTCGGAGAAAACATCCGGTGGGACCGGTTTGCGCGGACTCAGCGCACCCGTACCGGTCAGTTTCAGATACCCATATACGATCGCCCACATTTGACCCATGGCGTCCGAATTCGGCCGGCCATCGGGTCGCCCCTGGTCATCCGTCGCGGAATAGTTTTGGTCCTGCGCCAGAATTTTCGGCCCATCCGGGTGTACATGCTGCATCGCATCGAGAATGGCCCGCACCAGGTGGTCCGGTAAGTCGCCAGTGTCCATGTCGAAAAACGTCTTGCGGGCGGCCGCCGACGTGGGCCCGTCGCCGAGATCGTAGGCCGGGAAACCCGTGAAGTAGTCGTACGCGGGTGCGTCGTTGCGTCCCGCGTAGGGACTATCGTTGCGCGCCCGGAATGCTGCCCAGAAATGCACCGCGCTCTCGCCGATCTGCGCGTAACACGGACCCGGGTGGTTGGCCGAATAGTTCTGCGAATCAAGGTGGAGTTCGACCAGATGGTGACGCTGCCAGTGGTCGCGGAACGGTCCACCCGACTTCGCGTTGGTGAACGGATGGCCGGTCACATCGGTCGCGCAGTGCGTCAGCCATCCGACTGCGAATGCGACGAGGGATTCCGCGTCGTAGCGTTCGGCATCCGTGGTCGCGGCGTCGAGTGCCGCGCGCGCACGCTGGTATAACACGAACGGGAATTGATACGTCCGGCGGTAATGGAAGATATCGGCCCAATAGAATGCGCTGTTCGGGTACGCCTGAGGTGGGCCGGAACTGAATATCCCAAATATGTCGCCCGATGAGGCCAGAAGCCCCTCGAACTCCTTTGTTACCGCGCTCGCAAGGTCGGTCAGAATTTCTGAGATCTGATTCGCGAGCCCACCCGTCAGCTGGCTGGCCAACTGGGATGCATTGGCCGACACGGTGCCGAAATATTCCTCCCATAGCGTGATGTATGGATCGAGTTCGTCCCAGAGTTCCAACACCTTTCCGATGATGTTTCGAATGGTCGTACCCTGCAGGCCGCCGTCGGTCTTCTGCGCATAGTCCGGCAACATGTAGAACAGATCTGGTCCGATCGCCCCGATGGCGAGGTAATTGCGCCAGGTGTGGCAGATACCGCCCAACTCGACTGCGTCGGCGACGCTGAGCGGATAACCGGCCGGCACATCGCCGGCCTGCAGCCGAAGCGCCGTTCGGCGTGCGGCCTCCATATGCACATACCAAGCAGGCATATTATCCCCCCGGGACAAAACTTATCCCCCTAGGACAAAACAATCCATGTCCAGGGTGCGCCGGTGGCGATGCTAAGTCAATCCCGTGCGCATCCGGCTGCGGTCGCCGCGCAACCAAACGCAGGTATGCCCCCTTGTTCGTGGAGCACCGCAATACCGATCCCTGATTTGTTCGAACCGCGGGCGCGGGATCCTGGTGCTCTTCATTTCCCTCGGCGAGCAGATAAAGGCCTCATTCCGTAAGGCCCGAGTTGGCTCCATTTAGTTGGCTCAATTTAGCTTCTCCGAAGAGCTTTGCCTTTCACCGGCGTCAAAACGAGTGATCTCGTTGCTCGCTTCTTCAGCGTCGGCTAGAACGGCCCGCTGGAAGCGAGACAGTGAGCTCGGCGATGGAAGCCGGGACCGCTGCCTCGTACTTTCCGTGTCGCTGCGCCGCGCGCAGGTCCGCGGGTCCGGACCCCGGCTTCGACGGGTGCGTCCCACGTTAGCGTTTCGTACGTGAGTGCGGTGCCCCCAGTAACTGATGCCACTGATCGGAGATAGCATCACTTAGCACTTCAAGTGTTGCTATGAAACATCGCCAGCTTACGTGTCGACCAGTCGTTCGGGGGTCTTCTGGGCCCATCTGGCTCATGGAATGATATGCACGCCGTCCTGGCCCCATGGAGACGGCAATTAGAGGCATCTCCCTGATTCTTGTCCCGCTTGGCGGGATGTCACCCTGAATTTGGGGAATTCGGGCCCTGCTGCATGGGGC
>JAVRPX010000585.1:0-18285 GCA_032161985.1 Mycobacterium sp. | reverse complement strand
GCCGCGCAGCGTCTGGGTGAATTTGACTGAGTCGACGTCGGCGCCGGTGACGCCGGAGGCCGGCAACACGGTGGCCGTGGTGGCGCGCGGCAGCGGCGGTAACGGCTCACCGCGGCCGAACAGCACGCTGCCGAGCCCGAACAGCACGACAGCCACCAGGATCAGCACTACCAGGTACAGCAGAACCAAGGTCACGCCCTCGATACTGCCCGACGACCCCGACAGAGCGCGTGAGGGGCGGGCGGTGCTATCCGCGCAGCGTGATCATCGGCGGGCGGTCGTCCAGCGACACCGAGGAGGCGCGCGGGGTGTAGTCGTCGCCGTCGGCGAAGAACTGTGTCAGCGCCACCCCGGAGTCCGGAACGCCGCAGCGCGACAGCAGGGTGGCGATGACCTGGCGGCTCATCGACGCGAGTTCGGTCAGCGGCCGGTTGCGGTGCGTGCGCACGCCGAGGTTCACCTGGGCGATGGCGTCCAGACCCAGCCGGTCGTACGTATCGATCAACAGCCCGATCTCCACGCCGTACCCCGGCGCGAACGGCAGCGAGGTCAGTAGCTCGCGGGTGCCTGCGTATTCGCCGCCCAGCGGCTGCATCAGGGCACTCAGTTCGGGTCGCAGCGACGCCAGAAGTGGCCGCGCGACCAGCTCGGTGACCCGGCCGCCGCCGTTGGCGTCCTCGCTGCCGCTGATCTTCAGCGGCCGCCGGTAGAAGCCCTTGACCAGGTGCACGCCCTCGGTGGTGAGCAGCGGGCCGACCAGCTTGGGCACGAACATCGGGTCGGGATCGATCAGGTCGGAGTCGACGAACACGATGATGTCGCCCGTCGCGGCGGCCAGCGACCGCCACAGCACCTCGCCCTTTCCGGGTTGCGGCTCGACTTCGGGCAGCGCGATCTCGCGGCTGACCACCCTGCCACCCGCGGCGATCGCGCGGATCTCGGTCTCATCAGTGGAGCCGGAGTCGAGCACGATCAGCTCGTCGACCAGTCCGCCGAGCAGTGGCGTGATGGTCTCCACCACGCTGCCGACGGTTTCTTCCTCGTTGAGGGCGGGCAGCACCACCGAGATGGTGCGTCCGGCCTTGGCGGCCACGAGCTCGGCGACCGTCCACGACGGACGGTTCCAGCTGTGGTCGGTCAGCCATCTCCCGGTGACGACGTCCGTGCCGGGTAGCTCTGGTGTCAGTGTCATGCTTCGACTCCCGCTCGCTCCGGTCCTCGCTCGTCCCTCGCTGCGATCCTCACTCGCGTTCGTCTCAGTGTCATGCCAGTCCCCTCACCGTGCGCGTCGGCGGACGCACGCCCTGGATCGACGCGACCATTTCCAGCACGCGTCGCGTGGGTCCGACCTCGTGCACACGGAACATCGCAGCCCCGTCGGCCGCGGCCAAGGCGGTCGCGGCCAGGGTGCCTTCCAGGCGTTCCGTCAGACCCACACCCAGAGTTTCCCCGACGAAGTCTTTGTTGCTCAGTGCCATCAGGACTGGCCATCCAGTGTTAACAAGGTCTTTTACGTGGCGCAACAAACTAAGACCGTGGTAAGTGTTCTTGCCGAAATCGTGCGTCGGATCGATTAACACGGCGTCACGAGCCACTCCGACGGTCACCGCACGCTCGGCGGCGGCGGTCACCTCGGCGATCACGTCGTCGACCACACCGCGCTCCGACAAGCCGTAGTTGACCCGAAACGGTCGTGTGCGCGGCGTCGCACCGCCGGTATGCGAGCACACCAGGCCCGCCCCGAACTCGGCGGCGACCTCGGCAAGGGCCGGGTCATGCCCGCCCCAGGTGTCGTTGATGAGGTCGGCACCCGCTGCACACGCCTGCTTGGCCACCTCCGAGCGCCAGGTGTCGACACTGATCAGCTGGCCGGGGTAGGTGTCGCGCAGCCACTCGATGAACGGCACGACGCGGGCAATCTCCTCGTCTATATCGACCGGCCCGCCTGGACCTGCTTTGACCCCGCCCACGTCGACGACGTCGGCGCCCTCTTCGATCACCCGGTGGGCCGCGGCCTTCGCGGACTCATCGGTGAACGTGGCGCCGCGGTCGTAGAACGAGTCCGGCGTCCGGTTCACGATCGCCATGATCAGCGCTCGATCACCGGCCACCGGGCGGCCGCAGAAGGTCGACTTCACGCCCTCCATGGTGCCCGACCGAGTGATTTCGGCGCGCCTACCGTCGCTCAGCGTCCGTTAGCGCGTCCAAATCGCTGAGCGCCTGCGGCAACGGGCCCTGGTGCAGGACGCCGAGACGTTGGGTGGCACGGGTGAGGGCGACGTAGAGCTCGGCAGCGCCGCGTGGGCCGTCGGCGAGGATCCGTTCCGGGGCGACCACAAGGACGGCGTCGAACTCCAGTCCCTTCGTCTCCGACGCCAGCACCGCGCCAGGCACGCCCGGTGGCCCGATCACGACGCTGGTGCCTTCGCGGCCGGCTTCGTCGCTGACGAAGTCCTCGATCGCAGCGGGCAGTTCGTCCTCGGTGACCCGCCTTGACCATGGCTGGACACCGCATGCGCGGACCGACTCCGGTGGCCGGACCCCCGGCGCGAACTCGGCGAGCAGCGCGGCGGCCACGGTCATGATCTCCGCCGGGGTGCGGTAGTTCACCGACAGCGACCGGTAGACCCAGCGACCGGGCACGTACGGCTCCATCATCGTGTCCCACGAGGTCGCTCCGGCCTCCGACCGGCGTTGGGCCAGATCGCCGACCACGGTGAAGGATCGGTGCGGGCAGCGCCGCATCAGCACCCGCCAGTCCATTTCGGACAGTTCTTGGGCCTCGTCGACAACGATGTGCCGGTAGGTCCAGTCCCGGTCTGCGGCGGCGCGTTCGGAGAGTTCCCGGGTGTCGCGCTCGAGGAAGCGTTCTGCCAGGTCCTCGGCGTAGAGCAGGTCCTGGGCGAGCAGGTGGTCCTCGTCGTCCATCAGGTCCTCGCGGCTGATCATGTTGTCCAGCACGCCTGCCGCGAACTCCGTCTCTTTCCTTCGTTCGCGTTCCGCGGTCTCGTCGGCGGTCTTGTCGCGGCCAAGCAGGTCGACCAGTTCGTCGAGTAGCGGCACGTCCGAAACGGTCCAGGCGTCGCCGTCGGCACGCCACAGCGCAGGGTCGGCGCCCACCGCGCGCAGCCGTTCGGGGGACGTATACAGCTGTGCCAGCAGCGTGTCCGGGGTCAAGATCGGCCAGAGTTCGTTGAGCGCGGCGTTGAACTTGTCGTTGGCCGCGAGCTCCGCGATCAGATCCGCGCGCAACTGCTCCCATGCTTCGCGGTTCTCCCTGGTCAGCCAGCCGTGGCCGATCCGCGCTATCGCCCGTTCGGTGAGCACGTAGGTGACGATCTCGCTGAACACCGCGCGGGCCTCGTTGTGCGGCAGGCCGCTGGCGCGCGCTTCCTGGATGGCCCACTCCGCGATCTCGGCGTCGATTCGCACCGTGACGTCCGCCAATTTGATCTGCAACGGATGCTCGGGCAGCCGCTGCCGATCGGCGACCGTCGCCGCGAGCACGTCCAGGATCTTCAGCGAGCCCTTGAGCCGCGCGACGTCCGGGGCGTCCTCGGCGGTAACGCGCAAACCGGGCACAAGGTCGCCGGTCGTCATGAACACCACGTTGGACTCGCCGAGCGACGGCAGAACGCGGCCGATGTGGTTCAGGAACGCGGGGTTGGGCCCGATGACGAGCACACCATGGCGTTCCATCCGCTCCCGCTGGGTGTAGAGCAGGTACGCGACGCGGTGCAGTGCGACCACGGTCTTCCCGGTGCCAGGACCACCCTCGATCACCAGCACCCCTGGGTGGTCGAGGCGGATGATCTCGTCCTGCTCGGCCTGGATCGTCGCAACGATGTCGCGCATCCCGTCACCGCGCGGCGCGTTGACCGCCGCAAGCAGAGCGTCGTCCCCTCGCTCGCCAACACCGGGCCTGCCGAGGACCTCGTCGGTGAAATCGACAATGTGGCGCCCGCGAGTGTGGAACTGGCGGCGTCTGCGCATGTTCTCCGGGCTTGCGGCAGTAGCCACGTAGAACGCGCGCGCTGCCGGGGCCCGCCAATCAAGCAATAGCGTTTCGTAGTCGTTCTTTTCGTCGAGGAGGCCGATCCGCCCGACATACACATGGTCGCCCGAAATCGGGTCCAACCGACCGAAACACAACCCGTCGTCCGACACGTCCAACCGCTGCAACTGTCTGGACAGCGCGCGCACCTCGGCATCCCGATGAACCAGTGTCCCGCCATCCTGGAGGTCGATGGAACCCCGCAACGCAGCCCGGTACCGAGCCTTTACTCGCGCGCGCTCGGCGTCGAGCCGCGCGTAGAGCCCGGCAACATAGCTGCGCTCGGAATGCAATTCGTCTTCGTAAACCTGAGCTGACACATGCCCCCTACTGCCGAGTTCTGGCCTAGGCCAGCGATTCTGGGGCATACCCCGGGTCTTGCCGCAAGCCCCCCGGTGCGGTATACGTTGGAAGTGGAAGGGAGTTCGTACTCCCTTTGATGCTGAGCCCGCCTAGTTCTTCGGGCGTTTGCCGTCCTTCACCTCGCCGGGGTACTCGTCGTAAAACTCGACGTAGCCCTCCTCACGGCCGGCCAGCACATAGATCGGGTCGTCGACTTCCGAACTGTATCCCTCTTTACGCAGGTCGACCTTCTGGCTCTTGAAAGTCGATGTGTGCGCCAGCTCCCCGACGACGCGGGCGAACAGCGGAACGGCATAGCCGGGCAGTCGTTCGTAGGCCGCCTTGGCCAGCGACTTACCGTCGAACTTCTCACCGTCCTTGAGCTGGACGGCAACCATGCCTGCCCGGCCTCCGGTGCCCTCCACCTCGACGCCGAAGACCGTGGCCTCCTCGATCTGCGAGTCGGTGACAATCGCAGCCTCGACCTCGGTGGTGGCGACGTTCTCGCCCTTCCACCGGAAGGTGTCGCCGAGCCGGTCGGTGAACGCCGCATGTCCGAAGCCCTGCGAACGCATCAGGTCGCCGGTGTTGAACCAGACATCGCCGTCACGAAAAGCGTTGCGCACCAACTTCTTTTCACTGGCCTTCTTGTCGGTGTAGCCATCGAACGGCTGGAAGCTGCTGACCTTGGACAACAGCAGCCCCGGCTCGCCGTTGCGCACCTTGCGAACGTGGCCGTTCTCGCCGCGCACCGGGTCGCCGCTGTCGGGGTCGTACTCGACGAACGCAACCGGTGTCGGGCAGATGCCCGTGGTCTTGTCGAGGTTGAGGAAGTTGACGAACGCGGTGTTGCCCTCACTTGCCGCGTAGAACTCACAGACGCGTTCGATGCCGAACCGCTGGGTGAACTCGTCCCAGATCGCCGGGCGCAGCCCGTTGCCGCCGATCACCCGGACCTTGTGCTGACGGTCGGTCGGCTTGGGCGGCTGGTTGAGCAGGTAAGCGCAGATCTCGCCGATGTAGATGAACGCGGTGGCGTCGTAGCGGATCACCTCGTCCCAGAACTTCGACGCCGAGAACGACTTGCCCAGCGCCAGTGTCGCACCGGAGTTCAACACCGAGGACAACGCGACCGTCAACGCGTTGTTGTGGTACAGGGGCAGGCAGCAGTAAAGGGTGTCGTTGCTGGTCAACCGCATGCCGAGACCGCCGAATCCGGCGAGCGCCCGCAGCCATCGGTAGTGGGTCATCACGCTGGCTTTCGGCATGCCGGTGGTGCCCGAGGTGAAGATGTAGAAGGCCTTGTCCTTGGCCAGCACCGCCGCGGTCGTCGCCGGATTGCCGGTTGGAGCGGTTGCGGACAGCCGCTGCAGTTCGTCGACGGTCATCAGGCCGGTGGTGTCCGCACCGCTTTCGTTGATCGGTTCGATGAAGTCCGTCTCGGCAACGACGGCCTTCGCGCTGAGAAGCCCGAGGCTGTGCTTGAGCACGTCGCCGCGCTGGTGGTAGTTGAGCATCCCGGCGATCGCGCCACATTTGACCGTGGCCAGCATCAGCAGGACCGACTGCGGCGAGTTCCGCAGCATGATGCCGACGACATCGCCGTGCCCGACGCCCCGCGCCGCCAGCACCGCGGCGTAGCGGTTGACCGTCTCGTTGGCCTCGCGGTAAGTGATCTTCTCGTCGCCGAATCGGATGAACAGCTTGTCGGCGTAGCGGGCGGCGCGCTCCTGGAACACCTTGCCAATGGAGGTCTTGCCCGACGGCCTTGCCCCGAATCCGGTGATCACGCCCCGCAGGATGGTCGGCGCATCCAGCAGTAACCCGGGCACGTGGGCGGCAATGTCGAGCAGCCCGACGCTGCTGCGGGTCCCCGATTTCTGGTCGGTCATGCGGTGCGTCCCCTCCGAAGTTCGTATGTGCGCAACACCCTAGTGACCGCTGTCACTGGGCCGGTGCGCACACCGCCATCGCAGCATCCACGTCGTCGACCACGACCAACCGGTCCAGCGCACCCTGGGCGACATAACCACTGTCGACCAGCCCGTACAACCAGGCCAGCAGGCCGTCGTAGTGCCCGAACGGGTCGAGCATGACCACTGGCTTGTCATGCATACCCAAATA
This sequence comes from Mycobacterium sp., assembly GCA_032161985.1. Taxonomy (GTDB): domain Bacteria; phylum Actinomycetota; class Actinomycetes; order Mycobacteriales; family Mycobacteriaceae; genus Mycobacterium. The sequence continues at coordinate 11,765 of JAVRPX010000585.1, read as the reverse complement.
GCCGGCTGTCCAGGCTTCGAAGAACTCCTCGAGGGTGCCGATGCCGCCGGGCAGCGCGATGAACGCGTCGGCGCGGTCCTCCATCACCTGCTTGCGCTCGCGCATGGTGTCGGTGACGACGAGCTCGTCTGCCTCGGTGTCGGCGACTTCCCGGTGCACCAGCGCCTTGGGGATGACGCCGACGGTTCGGCCACCGCTGGTGCGGGCCGCAGCGGCCAGCGCGCCCATCGCCGAGACGTTTCCGCCGCCGGACACCAGCGTCCAGCCACGCTCGGCGATCGCTTCTCCGACGCGGACGGCCAACGACAACAACTCGGGATGCGTTGGCCCGGAGGCGCAGTACACACACACCGCCCATTCGCGGTCGGGTTCTGGGGACACATTGACAACGTAGCCATAGACTCCGGCGGTGCCTGTTGAGTGGGTGACCGCGCCGCACGAACCGGCACTGGAGCTGATCGAAACCGGCGTCCGCGAGCGGGCCGGGACAGCGCTGATCGGTTCCGCGGGTGTCGGCAAGACATGGCTGGCGCGCACGGCGGCAGACCGGTTGGCGTCGCAGTTCGGTCGCGTCGACTGGGTGACAGCGACGGCGCCTGCCGTTCCGTTCTCCGCGTTCAGCCACCTGATGGATGTGCCGAGCAGCGGTAAGACGGCGGCTGTGCTTCGCGACGCGCGGGAGTCGCTTGGCGACGGCAGGCTGCTGGTTGTCGACGACGCGCATCTGCTGGACAAGCTGTCCGCGGCGCTGGTCTACCAATTGGCGGTCAGTGGCACGGCCAAGCTGATCGTCACGGTTTCAGCGAACGGGCCTGTGGCCGATGAGATTTCAGCGCTGTGGCGTGATCACCTGCTGACGCGGATCGACATCCAGCCGGCCGGCCACGACGACAGCAGGCTGGCCACCCTGGTCGAGGAGTTCGTCGCGGCGTTGCCGGGCCCTGCGCACCGGGTGCTGGAGTATCTGGCCGTCGCGGATCCGCTGGCGCTCGACGACGTGTCGGCGCTGGCCGGTCGTGAGACCGTCACGGACGCGGAAGCAGCAGGCGCCATCGTCATCGAGGGGGACCGCATCCGTCCGGCGCATCCGCTGTTCGTCGACGCGGTTCGTGACGCGATGGGTGGACCCGAGCTGCGCAGGCTGCGCACCGAGCTGGTGGACCGCTTGGCCGCCTCGTCGCGCCTAGGCGTGGTGGACCGGCTGCGGCTTGCGGTGCTGTCCCTGGACAGCGACAGCCCGCAGCCGGAGGCGGACCTGGCCGCGGCGGCCGCAGATTCGCTGCGGCTCGGCGACCTCGAACTCAGCGACCGCTTGGGCCAGGCCGCGGTCGATCGATCGCCAGTCCTGGAGACGCGGCTGACGTTGGCCTACGCACTGGCGTGGCAGGGCCGCGGCCGGGAGGCCGATGCCGTGTTGGCCGTTGTGGATCCGTCGACACTGTCGGAGACCGAGCTGATGGCGTGGGCGCTGCCGCGCGCGGCCAACCAGTTCTGGATGCTGAGCGAACCGGAGCGGGCGACCGCATTCCTGCTGGCGACGCGTGGCAGGGTGTCTTCCCCGGCCGCCCAAACCACGCTCGACGCGCTGTCGGCGACGTTCGCGATGAACGCAGGCAACCCCAGCCGCGCCAAGCAGATCGCCGACGAGGTGCTGGCGTCGCCTGCGGCCGACGACACCGCGATTGGATGGGCGGCGGCCGCAGCGGCGCTGAGCACGGCGCGGATGGGCCGGTTCGGTGACGTCGACGCACTGGCAGAGCGGGCGATCGCCGCCGGGCATCCCGGGCTGTTGCGATTCACCAGCGGGTTCGGTCAGACGACGACGCTGCTGATGGGCGGCGAGCTGGACCGTGCCCAGGCGCTTGCCCAGCAGCTCACCGACTTTGCCCAGATGCAGCAGCCGGGCCGCGCGATCGGTGAAGTGTTGGTGGCCGACGTGCTGATCGCCAAGGGCGAGCTCGAGTCGGCGGTGTCGCTGCTTCGGGGCGCGGCTGCCGCGCTGGCGCCGACCGGGTATTCGTGGGGGCCGCTCGCGTGGATGCTGTTGGCGCAGGCGCTGGGACAGCTGGGTGAGACGGTTGAGGCCGGAAAGATCTTGTCCAGAGCGGAATCTCGGCACGGACTCAAGTCGATGCTGTTCGCGCCGGAGCTTGCGCTGGCGCGCGCGTGGACCTTGTCTGCGCGAGGCGACGAGCACGGCGCGGTCGCAGCGGCGCGCGACGGCGCGAAGGCGGCCGAGCGAGGCGGCCAGTCCGCGGTCGCGCTGCGCGCATTGCATGACGCGGCACGGCTTGGCGACATCCGGGCGGCCGACGGGATCGCGCGGCTTGGTGCCGAAATCGATTGCCCCTTTGGCCAATTGGCGCTCGATCACGCTCGCGCCGTAGTCGGACGGGACGCGGCTGCGCTGAATGATGTATCGGCCCGATTGGACTCGTTCGGGTTGAAGCGCTCAGCCGCCGATGCCGCGGCGCAGGCGCGGGGGTGACGGCGAACCCAAAACTGCTGCAGAGGACTTCGGCTGGCCGCACCTAAGATAGTTAGCTGACGGCAGTCCAAGGAGGCAATGTGAGCGGTGACCCGCTGTACGTACAGCCCGATGGCGTGCGGTCCTATTCGCAGATCCATGACGAGGTCGTGGCCGGCCTGACACAACTGATGGGCGCCCCTGCGCCCGAGGCCGCCGGCGTGCAGACCAGTCATGGGGCAATCGCTTCGGCGGTCACTGCCGCGTTGAGCACCGTCCTTGGTAATCGCCAGGGCACCATGCAGACGACGTCGACCTCCGGCAGCACGATCTCTGAGTTACTGCAGAAGGCCGCTCAGATGTATGAGCAGGGTGATCAGAAGGGCGCGGCCACACTGCGAGCCGCGGCCGAGGCGCTGGAGGGTGCCAATGCTGCTGGCAGACCTGGTGCGGCGGGCACACTAGGCAGCCCGGGTAGCGGGGGCAGCGCCGGCTCAGGTGGCGCGGACATGATGGGCCAGCTGGTCGGCCAGCTTGGACAGGTCGGACAGCAGGTCGGACAGATGGCCCAAGCGGCGGGTGCTCCGCTGCAAGCCCTGGCTCAGCCGCTACAGCAACTCCCACAGCAGGTTATGCAGGGCGTCCAACAGGCTACCCAGCAGGCGAGCCAGTCGGCCGAGAAGGCCGTCGAGGCGAAGGAGACCGGTCAGGCCGATCCGGCTGCGCCCCAACAAGACTCGCGCGACGAGGCCGCGCCGGGAGAATCGGCGAACACCGGCCGGGCACCCGAACAACCATCGCGCGAAGAACGCGCACAGCCGGCACAGACCCGGCCGCAGGCCGACTGAGACTGAGCCCGCTACATCCTCCTGCGGAGGTCCTCACCGCTGTGGTGCGGATGCTCCGGCGACTTCACGGGCGCCGGCGCGCTGTGCCGACTGTCATCGGACGGTCCGGCCATCACTCGATCGTCTGCCGCTGCACTGTGCAACGGCTCGCGCTTGTCGGGTTGGGCCTCTTGCGCCTGGTGCGGTTGCTCCTCTTTGGGGCCGACGACTTCGTCGCGCGGCTGCGGCGCCGGACCGGCCGCGCCAGCCGCGCCCGGGCTTGGGCCCTGGCCGGCAACACTCGATGCGCCAGCCTGCCCGCCCGCCGACTGCCCGCCCGTGAACTGCCCACCCGCTCCACCGCCTTGGGCCGCCTGCATGGCCTGCTGCATCAGTGAGCCGAATATGCCGGTCTGACCACCGATGGCTTGTGCAGGCGCACCCGCCATCTGCCCCATCTGGCCGGCTTGTTGGCCGACTTGTCCGAGCATGCCGACGATTTGGCCGACGGACTGCGAGCCGGCGTCATCAGAGTTCTGATACGCCGCCTGTGCGACCCCCAACTTGCCGGAGAACATGTTCTCCTTCGCCGACAGCGTGGCAACGTTGGCTGCGAGCGGCGCGGCCAGTGTCGGAAGCACTGCCGAGATGGTCGCGCTCAACGCGTCCTGGCCGGCGGGAAGCATCGGGATCTCGGGAAGCTCGACAGAAGCCGCGTCCCAGCTGATGCCCTCGGGCTTCTTCAGCGGATCGATCATCTAGCTCCCCCGTCACCAGTCGTCATCATCGTCGCCTTCGTCGAGGTCGTATTCGAGCGGCGCGGGCGCCGCCAGGCTCGAACTGGTGCCCCCACTTTCACCGCGGTGCCCCATCATCGGCGCCATGCCGCCCATGCCGCCACCCGCGGCCAACGGGGCGACCCCGCCGGTTGCGGTAGATCCGGCCGTGGCGCCCTCCGCCGGCGCGGTGCTCACAGACTTGGTGCCCACCAGATTCGCCATCTGTGGCGTCTGCAGCGGGCTTCCGCCGGAGCCGGGCAGGGACGCCGCCTTCACCATGCCGGAGCCGCCACCCGCGCCGGAGCCACCCGCCAGCGGATGGTTGGAGAACGACGAGAACGGCAGGCCGGCGGCACCCAGTGAATCCGCCTTGCCTCCAGACCCGAACATCGAGGTCAGCTGTTGCAGCGGCTGAGACAACTGCTGCAACTGCTGGCCCATCTGCTGAGGTACAGCCATCACCGCCTGCCCGAGCTGCATGGGGAGCTGCGCGGCCATCGATCCCATCTGGCTCATCATCTGCATCGCCTGCTGGGATCCGCCACCAGCTTGTTTCGCCGCGTCCTCCGCGGTGTCTTTCGTCTCTTTTCCACCGGGCACAGACGGGGCAGCACCGGGAAAAGGGATGCTCGGGGGTACGCCGAGAGTGTTGGCGAGTTCCGTCGTATGGGCCGCCACATTGGCCATGTTCTGGGACAGCCCCATCTTGATGCGGCTCTGCACCAGCTCCTGTGCGTTGCTAAACGGCATCGCTGCGATGGCCTCGCACTCGTGCTGGACCTCTTGGGCGATCGTGTTCGCCAACATCTTGGCTTTCACCACGGTGGCCTCCATCGCGCGTAGCTTCCCCGCGATCGCGGCTGCGTGTGCGGCGTTGGCCTCGTGGCCGCCGATGATCGTGGTGGCCTCACCCGTCGCGGCCAGAGCTCCGGCACCCTCCCAAACGTCCGCGAGCTTCATCAGCTGCCCCTGCTGCTGAGGCACGATCGATCCGGTGATTTTCGCAACCAGCGCCTCGTACGTTGCCGCCGCCGCCGCCAGCATCTCCTCGTCGACGTTCGGCCAGCCAGGGCCTGTCACCGTCTGCGAGCCGTACGGGCTCGAATCGGCAGGTATGGCCATGACACACGAATTTACCGTGCCGGCGATAGCTGTCGCTCCGCTAATCGCGACGCCGATCAGCGCCGACTATTGCGACCCCAACCGCCCCCCCGATAGCCGGAGCCGGCGCTGAACCCCGATCTCAGTGAGAAAGCGTTCGTCGTGGCTGACCACCACGAATGCGCCCTGATACGCATTGAGCGCCGCCTCCAGCTGGCCGACGCTGACCAAGTCGAGGTTGTTGGTCGGCTCGTCGAGCAGCAGCAACTGCGGCGCAGGTTCCGCGTAGAGCACGCAGGCCAGTGTGGCGCGTAGCCGCTCGCCTCCCGACAGCGCCGCCACCGGGAGGTGAATCCGATTGCCACTGAACAGAAACTGCGCGAGCAGATGCATCCGCCGGGTGTGGGTCAGGCTTGGAGCGAACGCGGCAAGACTCTGTGCGACTGTGCGGTCGGGATCCAGCAGATCCAAGCGCTGCGACAGGTAGGCGATGCGACCGTCGGCCCGGACCAGCGTGCTCGCCTCTGGCTGTAGGTCGCCGTCGATGACGCGCAGCAGCGTCGACTTTCCTGCACCGTTGGGTCCGGTCAGCGCGATGCGCTCGGGTCCGCGGATGCTCACGTCAATACCGTTGTCAGCGAAGAGCTTTCGACCACCACGATCGACCTGCAGGCCCTCGCCCCGAAACACGGTGCGCCCCGCGGGCACGTTGGTGTCGGGCAGTTCCAACACGATCGTGTCGTCGTCGCGAAGCGCGCGTTCGGCATTGTCGAGGTGGGCGCTGGCCACCTTCACCCGTTTGGCGTGCACATCGTCGGAGCGGGCCGCCGACTCCTGAGCGCTTCGCTTCATCGCTCCCGCGATGATCTTCGGCAGCCCGGCGTCCTTCACGTTGCGGGCCGCGGTGCTGGACCGGCGGGCGGCCCGCTCGCGGGCTTCCTGTCGCTGGCGTTTCTCCCGTTTCAGCTGTTGCTCGGCATTGCGCAGGTTTGCCTCCGCGACCTGTTGCGACTCCTGCACCGCCTGTTGGTACATGCTGAAATTGCCTCCGTAGAACGGCATTTCGCCGTGGTGTAGCTCGGCGATGCGGTCCATCCGGTCGAGCAGCACGCGGTCGTGGCTGACCAGCAGCAGGCATCCGGGATAGTCGTCCAACGCGTCGTAGAGCCGTCGGCGGGCGTCGACGTCGAGGCTGTTGGTGGGCTCGTCGAGCAGCAACACATCGGGTCGCTTGAGCAACTGCGCTGCCAACCCGAGCGACACCACCTCGCCGCCGGACAACGAGCCCAGCCGTCGATCAAACGCGATGTGGCCGAGGCCGAGACGGTCGAGCTGCGCGCGGGTGCGCTCCTCGATGTCCCAATCGTCGCCGATCGTCGTGAAGACGTCCTCGCCGGCGTCGCCGGCGGCCAACGCCTCGAGCGCATCGAGAACCGGGGCCACGCCCAACAGGTCGGCGACGCTGCGCTCCGCGACGAACGGCAGCGTCTGCGGCAGGTAGCCGACGGTGCCGTCGACGGTGATCGCGCCCGCGGCAGGCAGGTACTCACCGGCGATCAGCCGCAGCAGCGTGCTTTTTCCGGCGCCGTTGGGTGCGACCAGCCCGGTGCGGCCGTCACCGACCGTGAACGACAAGTCGGTGAACAGCGGCGTGTCGTCGGGCCACGCGAACGACAGGTTTGAACAAACAATGGAAGACATGCGAGATCTCTCGTGAGACTGCGGAAAGGGACGGCTCGAGCTCGGGAAATCACCCGGAGATGACGTCGTCTCCCAGCATGTCTTCGGCCACCTCGTATCTGAACGCTTTCGGATATCCATGGTAGCGGCGCGCTCAACCCATTTATGTGCCGAAATTCGAGTAGTCCGATACTCACGAAATATCGGACGCCGAGGCGCAGCATGTGAAGTGGATAAATCTGCACACGGGAGGGGAAATCATGACCAAACGCCAATCACTTCACATCGGCCTGAACGTTGTCGATCCGAACCAATACGGCGGATGGGACGGCGCACTCTCGGGTTGCGTGAACGACGCCAACGCGATGCAGGAAGTGGCCGTCAGTCGTGGGTTCGAGCCGCAGATGTTGCTCAATGCGGACGCGAGCGCCGAGGCCGTGCGCGCCCACCTGGATGCGGCCGCCGGCGAACTCGGAGAAGGCGACTTCTTTTTCCTGACCTACTCCGGCCACGGCGGGCAGGTACCCGACGAGAACAACGACGAACCCGACCGGCTAGACGAAACCTGGTGCCTCTACGACACGGAGCTGGTCGACGACTCCCTGTACGGCGCCCTGTGTACGTTCGCCCCGGGCGTACGCATCTTCGTCATGTCTGACAGTTGTCACAGCGAAACCGTGACGCGAGACATCGTCCGCCGACGCGACGTAGGCCGCGAGCGAGCGATCCGGGCCCCGGGACCGAACTCAAAGCAGGCGCCGCTTGAGGTAACCGAAGCCGAGTTCAACACCAATAAGGCGGCCTACGAAGCCCAGGCCAAGTGGTGGGAGCCTCGGTCGCGGCCTGCTGATGCCAAAGCCAAGGTTGTGCTGATTTCGGGATGCCGCGACGATCAGACGTCGTTGGATGGTGCCAATAACGGCGCATTCACCGAGGCGTTTCTTCACGTGTGGGATGGCGGCAACTACCGGCGCAGCTACTCGGATCTGAGAAACGATGTGGTAGCACAAATTTCGTCGCAGTCGGATCAGGTGCCAGGCCTGTTTTCCTATGGCCTGAATGTGCGGGAAATGCTTCCGCAGATACCGCTCAGCGACGAAACGCCATAACACCGTGTTCGCCGCCACGTGTGCCCTGCGCGGAAGGGGTCGAGATCGCCAGCACCATTGAACTGGAGGTCGCTGCCGGTCTGGCAGCCGGCCAGTTCACAGTGCGGGTAGTGCGCCCCGCCGGCGACGGTGAGCCCACAGCGACAATGCAGTTGGACGCCGGGGCCTATCTCAGCGCGCTCGATGACTTGGAGACGGTTGTGCTGGCGTCGGCAGCGGCCGGCCGCAGAATTCTGTCACCAGGTGAGCAGCGCCTGCGCGATGTCGGTCGACAATTGTTTGACGCGCTGTTCTCCGGGCCCGTGCACGAGGCATATCGCGCCAGCGTTTCGGCGGCCGATCAGCGTGGCGAACGGTTGCAGGTGGTGCTGCGGCTCGACGTACCCGAACTGGCCGCCATTCCGTGGGAGGCGATGTACGACACAGAGAACGACCAGTACATCTGCCTCAATGATCCATTGATACGGCACATCCCCTCCACGACCGCCGAACCTGTCGAGGTCACTTCGTCGCTTGAGGTGTTGGCCTTGGTGGCGTCCCCCGACGGGCTCACCAGCCTCGATGTGGAGGCGGAGCGTAAGAAGTTGTCCGATGCGCTGGCCGAACCCATCGCCGACGGCCGCATCCATCTCAAATGGTTGATGCAGGCCAGCTGGGACGAAGTGCAAGACGAAATGCTCTCCGGCACATGGCATGTGCTGCACTTCATCGGCCACGGAGACTACGACCGCACCAGCGACCAGGGAGTGATCGCGCTCGTCGGTGACGACGGTGGCCCGCACCTCGTCGAAGCCGATCGACTCGCCGACCTCCTCAACCAGGCCGCACCGACTCCCAGGCTCGTGGTGCTGAACTCGTGCAAGTCCGGAAGAAGCGGCGCGAGTGACCTGTTCTCGAGCACCGCCGCAACGCTGGTGAAGCGCGGCATCAACGCGGTAGCAGCGATGCAGTTCACGGTCAGCGACGCGGGCGCGATCAAATTCGCCCGAGGTTTTTACAGCGCACTGGCCAACGGCCGCGGCATCGGTGACGCGGTCGGCGCCGGACGAGTCGGCCTCCGCGGCACGCCGGGCTCGCTCGAGTGGGTCACACCCGTGCTCTACGTCCGCGACGACACCGCCACACTGTTCCGGATTACGTCGCCACCTCCCCCGGCCGCGACCCCACCCGCTCAACTGGCGGAGCCCGCTCAACCGGCCCGAAAGGGGCTCAGCAAGGTGGCGCTTGCTGCAATCGGCGGTATCGCGGTGGCGGTGGTCGCCATTGTGGTGGCCGTGCTGGTCAATGTCCTTCCGTCGGAACCCGCCCCCGGCGCGGTGTCGCCGCCACCGCCCACGCCCACCTCGTCGCGCCCTGCAACCGCGACTACCTTCGACGCCTGGATATCGACACTGGGCTTGCACGGGGTGGATTACAGCCAGCCGAAATCCGTCCTGGTTATGTACCTGAGCAACCCCGAGTACACCTCGTATCCAACTTTGGCTGACGCCCTGCTGCAACTGCTCGCTGACCACGTCCTGCTGCGCCCGGTGGACATCTTCACCGCCGTGTACAACTACGAAAATGCTCCTGGCAACCCGTCGCCGGCACCACGCCGAGTCGAAGATGTCGATTTCGACGTCTTGAAGGAAGCCGTGCTGGACAGCTTCAACGAGCGATACGGGCAACATGTCACCGACTTCGAGTCGCTGTTGAAGCCCATGGGGTGACGGTTTCAACTGGATAGGTATCGCCGCAGCATTTCCGTCACGGCAGTGATCTGAGCGACCTTGACACGTTCGTCGGTCCGGTGCGCGAGGTTGGGGTCGCCGGGTCCGTAGTTGACCGCCGGGATACCGAGCGCCGCGAACCGAGCCACGTCCGTCCAGCCGTACTTGGCCCGCACCTGCCCGCCTGCGGCCTCGACGAGCGCGGCGGCGGCGGGCTTGTTCAGCCCGGGCAGGGCGCCGGCAGCCGCGTCGGTCTGCTCGATCTGCACGTCGAGTCCGTCGAACACCTCGCACACATGCGCGAGGGCCTGCTCGATACTGCGGTCGGGGGCGAAGCGGAAGTTCACCGTAAGCGATGCGGCGTCGGGAATGACGTTTCCTGCCACGCCGCCGTCGATGCGCACGGCGGACAGCCCTTCTCGATACGTGCAGCCGTCGATGTCCACGCTGCGGGGCTGATAGGCCGACAGGCGGGCCAGTATCTCGCCCAGCTTGTGAATCGCGTTGTCGCCCAACCACGATCGCGCGGAGTGGGCGCGGGTGCCCGCGGCGCTGATAACGACGCGCAGCGTGCCCTGACAACCGGCCTCGATCAACCCGCCCGACGGCTCACCGAGGATGGCGACGTCGGCCTGCAACCAGTCGGGCAGCTCACGTTCGATCCGGCCCAGCCCGTTGGCGGCCGATTCGATCTCCTCGCAGTCGTACATCACCAGCGTGAGGTCGTGCTCGGGGTCGGCGACCGTCGCCACCAGATGGAGGAACACCGCGTCGCCGGACTTCATGTCCGAGGTGCCGAGGCCGTGCAGCTCGTCGCCGTCGAGCCTGCTTGGCAGATTGTCCGCAGCCGGGACGGTGTCCATGTGGCCGGCCAGCAGCTCCCGCGATGGGCGGGCCAGGTTCGTTCGGGCCAGCACGGTGTTGCCGTTGCGCACGACCTCGAAGCCGGTCGCCTGGTCCCGCAGCGCGGCCTCGACCTCGTCAGCGATGCGCTGCTCGTGCCGCGACTCGCTGGGAATGTCCACCAGCGCCGCGGTCAGCGCGACAGGATCGCCTCGTAAGTCCAGGCCCACACTGTTCGAGGTTAGTCGAGTACGGTTTTGGACCGTGACTTCTGCTTCAGGCGTCGGCCTGGCGACCATCGCCGCCGACGGATCCGTACTCGACACGTGGTTCCCGCAACCCGAACTCGGCGCCGACGGTCCGGCAGGCACTGTGCGCCTGTCGGTCGCCGAGGTGCCGGCCGAGCTGGCGGCGCTGACCGGCCGTGACGAGGATCGCGACGTCGAGACGGTGGCGGTGCGCACCACCATCACATCGCTGGAGGACAAGGCGACGGATGGCTACGACGCGTATCTGCGGCTGCACCTGCTCTCGCACCGGCTGGTCGCGCCGCACGCGCTCAACGCCGACGGCTTCTTCGGCGTGCTCACCAACGTGGTGTGGACCAACCACGGGCCGTGCGCGGTGGAGGGCTTCGAGGTGGTTCGGGCTCGGCTGCGCCGCCGCGGGCCAGTGACCGTCTACGGCATCGACAAGTTCCCTCGAATGGTCGACTACGTGGTGCCGTCCGGGGTGCGCATCGCCGACGCCGACCGGGTCCGGCTGGGTGCACACCTTGCCTCGGGCACGACCGTCATGCACGAGGGCTTCGTGAATTTCAACGCCGGGACGCTGGGCAGCTCGATGGTCGAGGGCCGGATCTCTGCGGGTGTGGTCGTCGGCGACGGCTCGGATGTCGGCGGCGGCGCGTCGATCATGGGCACGCTGTCGGGCGGCGGCACCGAGGTCATCTCCGTGGGCAAGCGCTGCCTGCTCGGCGCCAACGCCGGGCTGGGCATCTCACTCGGCGACGACTGCGTCGTCGAGGCTGGCCTGTACGTGACCGCGGGGACCAAGGTGCAGACCGCCGACGGCAAGACGGTCAAGGCGCGCGAGCTGTCGGGCGCCAACAACCTGCTGTTCCGGCGTAACTCGCTGTCCGGGGCGGTCGAGGTCGTCAAGCGGGACGGCACGGGCATCACCCTCAACGAGGCCCTGCACGCGAACTAACTGCCGCGAGTGTGCGTGTTTGCCCCCCGACACACCGGTAA
>JAVRPX010000584.1:0-3688 GCA_032161985.1 Mycobacterium sp. | reverse complement strand
CTCGCCGAGGATCGCCACGATTCGGTCGTGCCGGGCCGCCCGGCTGGACGTCGACGTCGTCATTCGGGGTCCCCGAGAGATCGGGAGCGCAGCGAGTGACTACGTGGGGTGCTCATGTCGAGTGCTCCAGCACGAAGGTCAACAGGGCCTTCTGCGCATGCAGCCGGTTCTCGGCTTCGTCCCACACCGCGCTGTGCGGGCCGTCGATCACCTCGTCGGTGATTTCGTGGCCGCGGTGAGCCGGAAGGCAATGCAGCACAACGGCTTCCGGATCGGCCGTGGCCACCAGCTCGGCGTTGAGCTGGAAGAGACGGAACGGTCGCACTCGATCCAGCCCGTCGTCCTCCTGACCCATCGATGTCCAGGTGTCGGTGACCAACACATCCGCGCCTGCCGCACCAGCGGCGGGGTCTGCGGTGATGGTCACCGAGGCTCCGGTGTCCGCGGCGCGATGCTCGGCGGCGGCGGTCAGCATCGGATCGGGTGCGAATCCGGCCGGCGACGCGACCGTCACGTGCATGCCGGCGGTGACCCCGCCGAGCATCAGCGAGTGCGCCATGTTGTTGGCGCCGTCACCGAAGTACGACATCCGCAAACCGCGTAGTGACCCCTTGCGTTCGGCGATGGTTTGCAGATCGGCCAGCACCTGGCAGGGGTGGAACTGGTCGGAGAGCGCGTTGACGATCGGCACCGTCGCGGTCTCGGCCATCGCACTCAGCCGGGGCTGGCCAAAGGTGCGCCACACGATGGCGTCGACATAGCGGGACAACACTTTCGCGGTGTCCTGCAATGTCTCTTCGCGGCCCAGTTGGGTGCTGCGGCCGTCGACAACCACCGGGTGGCCACCAAGCTGGGCGATACCCACCTCGAAGGAGAACCGGGTGCGGGTGGAGTTCTTGTCGAAGATCACCGCGACGCCCCGCGGGCCCTCCAGCGGTCGGTGGCTGAACGGATCCTTCTTCAGTTCGGCGGCGAGCGCCAGCACTTCGGCCTGCTCGTCGGGCGCCAGGTCGTCGTCGCGCAGGAAGTGTCGAGTCATTGCGCCCCCTTGGCGGTGTCGAGGATGGCCGGCAGCGCGGCGACGAACGTGTCGAGCTGAGGGGCGGTGATGATCAACGCCGGCGCTAGGCGGACGACGTCGGGCGCGGCAGCGTTGACCAGAAAACCGGCGGACCGGGCAGCCGCCTCGACGTCTTTCGCGGTGGGTGTGGTGAGCACGATCCCGCACAACAGGCCGCGGCCGCGGACATGGTCGATCGACGGGTGATCAAGCGATTCAATGTTGTGGCGCAACGTCTTTCCGAGCGCTCCGGCGCGGCACACCAGGTCATCGTCGGCCAGCACCCGCAGCACCGCCAGTGCCGCCGACGCGCAGATCGGATTGCCGCCGAAGGTGCTGCCGTGCAGTCCCGCAGTCAGCAGCTGCGCGGCCGGGCCGGTTGCCAGGCACGCCCCGATCGGCAGGCCGCCGCCGAGCCCCTTGGCCATCGTCACGACATCTGGAGTGACGCCGTCGTGCTGGTGTGCGAAGAACGTACCGGTGCGGCCCATTCCGGTTTGCACCTCGTCGAGGACCAACAGCGCGCCGTGGCGGGCGGTGATATCGCGCGCCGCCGCGAGATAGCCGTCCGGCGGCACCACGATGCCGCTCTCCCCCATGATCGGCTCCAGGAACACCGCAGCGGTCTCGTCGCCGACCGCGTCCGCCAACGCGTCGGCGTCACCGTAAGGCACGTGGGTGACGTCGCCGGGCAGCGGCATGAACGGCGCCTGCTTACTCGGCTGACCGGTCAGGGCGAGGGCACCCATCGTGCGGCCGTGGAAACCACCTTGCGCCGCAACGACTTTCGTCCTACCGGTGAGCCGGGACAGTTTGAAGGCCGTCTCGTTGGCCTCGGCGCCGGAGTTGCAGAACAACACCCGGGTCTCGGTGTCGGCGCCGAGCAGACCGGCCAGCGCCTCGGCCAGTGCAACACCAGGCTCGGTGGCGTACAGGTTTGACGTGTGCCCCAGCGTGGACATCTGTCGGGTGACCGCCTCGAGGATGGCCGGGTGACCGTGGCCCAGAATGTTGACGGCGATGCCACCGAGCAGGTCGAGATACGACATCCCATCCACGTCGGTGACAACGGCACCGTTGCCCCCGGCCAGGGCAACCGGCGGAACTCCGTAGTTGTTCATCATCACCGCCGACCACCGGTCTTGCAGTTCCTGCGTCTTGGTCATTTGGCGCCGCTCCTCCCCATCGCTGCGCTCTGCATCGTCGCCGGCGCAGTCATGCGCTCACCACCTTCGTTCCGGATCCTTCGTCGGTGAGCAATTCGACCAGCACGCAGTGCTCAACCCGGCCGTCGATCACGTGTGCGCTCGGTACTCCGGCTTTCACCGCCCGCAGGCACGCTTCCACCTTGGGGATCATGCCTGTCTCCAGCGTCGGTAACAGTTGAGTCAAAGTGGCAGTGTCGATCTCGCTGGCCAGTGAATTCCGGTCCGGCCATCGGGTATACAGACCCTCGACCTCGGTGAGCATCAACAGCTTCTCGGCCCCCAGTGCCTCAGCCAGCGCACCCGCGGCGGTGTCGGCATTGATGTTGTGCACAACGCCGTCGATGTCGGGGGCCAATGTCGAGACCACCGGAATCCGGTTGGCGGCAATCAGATCCAGCACCACGGCCGGATTCACCTGGGCGAGGTTGCCCACCAGGCCGATGTCGGTGTCGACCCCGTCGACGCTGACGCTGCGCCGTACCGCGGTGAACAGGTTGGCGTCCTCACCCGTGACACCGACCCCGTACGGGCCGTAGATGTTGATCAGGTTCACCAGTTCGCGGCCGACCTGACCGAACAACACCATCCGGGCCACATCGAGCACTTCGGGTGTGGTGACGCGGAATCCGCCTTTGAAGTCACCGGCGATGCCAAGGCGTTTGAGCATGGCGCTGATCTGCGGGCCACCGCCGTGCACCACGACCGGGTGGATACCGCAATTGCGCAGAAAAGCCATGTCTGCCGCGAACTCTCGCCGCAGCGTGTCACTGGTCATGGCGTTACCGCCGTATTTGACCACCACGATCTTGCCGTGCAACCTGGTCAGCCATGGCAAAGCCTCGGCCAACACCTGCGCCTTGGTTTCAGTGGACACCGCTGCGCTCATGACGAGTATGCCGAGTTTTCTTCGACATACGCGTGCGACAGATCAGTGGTCCGGATCGTCGCGTGCGCGCTGCCGACGCCCAGGTCGACAGCCACTTCGATGTCGGTGGCTGACAGGTCGACCTCGCGGGCTCCCGGCGCCCCGACACCGTCGATACAAACCGCTGAACCGTTGAAGGACACGGTGATCCGGTCTGGGTCGAGTTGTACCGGCGCCATGCCGACGGCGGCCACCACCCGGCCCCAGTTGGGGTCGGAGCCGAACAGGGCAGTCTTGACCAGGCTGTCGCGCGCGATCACCCGGGCCGCGGTGACGGCATCCTCTTCGGTCAGCGCACTGGTCACGCTGACGGTCACACGCTTGGTAACTCCTTCGGCGTCCTCTTGCAACTGAGCGCAGAGATCGTCGCAGACCCGCAGCACGACGTCGTCGAGATCGGCTTGGCTGGGCGCTATTCCGCTGGCGCCCGAGGCCAGCAGGAGCACGGTGTCGTTGGTCGAGCAGCTGCCGTCGACGTCGAGCCGGTCGAACGTC
>JAVRPX010000583.1:0-3578 GCA_032161985.1 Mycobacterium sp. | reverse complement strand
AGCCATTGGTTCTGCGGGGTCCACACCGCAGGCCATGCGTGGGTCGCGTCGATGCCGATCATGCGTTCCTTTCCCGGCGGCGGGTCGGTCGCCAGGTATCCCGACACATAACTGGCCGCCAAGCCGTTGGCACGAAGGCACGCGATGGCCAGCCGTGCGAAGTCCTGGCATACCCCTTCCCGCGCCGCCAAAACCTCACTGACTTGAGTGGATACGGTGGTCGACCCGGACCGGTAGGTGAAGTCGGAGTAGATCCGCGACGCCAGATCACGAAGCACGTCGATCAGTGGCCGGCCTGGCTCGAAACTCGGTGCGGCGTAGGCACGCAGCTCGTCGGTGATCTCCGGCGGCTGCAGGTCCAGGGTGAACTCGGTGGCCAGAGCGCCCTCGAGACCGACGGGCCGCGCGATCTCCCATGGCGCCCGCGCCGATCCACCGCCGTAGAGCTCCGGGGGTAGTGGATCCACCTCGACCACCGAAGTGCTGGTGATGCTCAACGTCTGATGGCGTTCGGTGACATGGAAATACGAGCTGATGTTGCCGTACCCGTCGCGACTGGTGGAGCTGTCGGCGGCCTCGGGCTCGATGATCAACTCGTGCGACAGGCAGCGCTGCCGAGCCGAATCGCGCGGGGTGAGAAACCCGCGCCCATACGAACTAGTGACGACGTCGGAGTAGCGGTACACCGTGCGGTGCGTGATCTGGTAGCACCGGCTCGATCCCGAGGCCGTCGGCCCGTCCGGGAAGGCCGTCACGGCATCACCCGTCGCTCGTCAGGACCCCAGAGCGGCTGCATGTCACCCGGCAGCGACAGGTGGGTCGCGGTGATGAGCCCGGACAGTTCACGCAGGTCGCGGTGCATTCCGTTTAGCAGCCCGGCAAGTTCGGCCCGGGTGCCCTCGGGGGTGACATCCTCCAGGTCGGCCGGATCGAGCCGGCGCAGCCGTGTGGCGATCTCGTCGACCAGCCGTTCGGGCCGCGACGAGCCCGACGATCCTGGCAGTGTCTTGAGGTTGGCCCTGAGCCGCTCGAGTTGATACGCCAGCGACCGCGGGTTCTCGGCGTCGAACAACACCAACTCCGCCACGGCAGCCACACTAACCGTGCCCGGGTTGCGGCGCCGGTAGATGACTGACGACTCGCAAGCCATCAGAGTGGACTCGGTAATGGTTTGCTCTGCCACGGGACTTCGCGCCTTCGTCAGGGTGGCACGCAGTAGCGCTGTCAGCCCGAGGCCGCGTTCGATCCGTTTGCCGATGTCCATCATTGTCCAGCCGACGTCCCGCACCATCGACTCGGCCGCCACTCCGGACAGAGCGAGCATGCCTGCCAGCGTCAGGTTGTTCGTCGACGCCAGGAAGGCGTCACCCTCGGCTTGCGATTCGGGCGGATCCGCCGGCCGATGCAGCACTGCGCGCTCCACCGCCGCCAACACCATCCACGTGTCGTTGGACATCTGGTCGCGCACCGCGCGGGCGGCCAGGCTGACGCGCTCGACCGACTGCGCCAGCGAACCCGGACGATGCCGGTCAGCGGTCAACGACCACAGCGTGCTCTGTGCGGTCGCGACCATCTCCGCGTAATCGCTGCCGGCGCCGGTGTCGGTCCCAGTGATGTTTCCGAGTGCCGACAGCAAGACGGGCACGCACTCACTGCCTGCCATCTCGCGGCGGTAGCGGTATTCGTGGTAGCGCTCGCGGGTGACGGTAAGCAATCGGGCCATGTTCTCGGCCCTTTCGGCGTACCGGCCCATCCAGAACAGGTCGGCCAACACACGCGGCGAACTGACCTCCCGGGTCGAGCTCGGCGTCATCGCAGGCAACTCGACCGCGCCCGGAATGCGCTCGGCTGTGACACGCGTCGGCGTGCGTACCCAGATATCCTTGGCCGCAATGGTATTCAACCGGTACGCGGCATTGCCCTGGGCCAGCAGGTAACCAACCCCGCCGATCATCGGCGCGTAACCACTGCGCTGCGACACCGTGAACAACCGCATACCGACGCTGGCCGACGACAGGCCACCCGGGTAATAGTCGGTGGGTGCCGACGAGAACTGCGGCAGCTCCTGGCCCACCCACTGCCAGGGTGTTGCCTCGATGCGCGCGGCCAACGACTCTCGTTGCGTGGCCGACAACCCCGGCCCGACGATCGGGTCGCCGCCCGTCACTGGCTTGATCAGCAGTGACGACAGGTTGGCCAGCAGGTGCGAGCGCTCTGTGTTGATTCCGCCCCAGTACACCGGCGCCGTCTCCAGCAACGGCGTCTCACCCAGCAGCCGCTCGGCCAGCTCGGGCAGAAAGCGAAGCAGCCCAGCGCTTTCCAGAATGCCACTTCCCAACGTGTTGACCACCGTCACCGCGCCGCGGCGCAACACCTCCACCAGGCCGACCACGCCGAGCCGCGAGTCTGCGCGCAGGTCCAGCGGGTCGGCGTAGTCCGCGTCGACTCGGCGAAGCACCACGTCGACGCGTTTCAGCGTGCCCATCGAGCGCATCCACAGCTTGCCGTCGCGCACCACCAGGTCGGCGCTCTCCACCAGCGGGAAGCCCAGCACGCTGGCCAGGTAGGCCTGATCGAAGGCGGTCTCGGAGTGGATGCCGGGGCTGAGCACCACCACCACCGGCTCTTCGGCCGACTCGGGGGCCGCGTCGATCAGCGCCAGCCGCAGGGCCTGCGCCCATGGCGAGGCCGGCCGCGGCCCGATCCGCTCGTACAGCTCGGGGATGGCGTGCGCGACCACTCGCCGGTCGGCCAGCGCGTAACCCGCCCCCGACGGCGCTTGCGTCCAGTCGGCGTTCACCAGGAAGCCGCCGTCGGCGGCGCGGCTGATGTCGCAGCCGTGCAGGAAAAGCTGATGCCGGCCAGGCACGTCGATGCCGCGGGCGGCTCGGACGTAACCCGGATGAGCGAACAGCAGCTGGGGCGGCAGCACCCCACTGGTCACCGCCTGGCGCGGCCCGTACAAATCGGTCAGCACCGCGTCGAGCAGCCGGGAGCGTTGCACCAAACCGGATTCCAGGCTGTCCCAGTCCGACGCGGAGAGCACCAGCGGCAGCGCGTCGAGGTGCCACGGACCCGGCTCGGCCGTGCCGTCGCCGTTGGTCACCGCGTCGCCATTCCGGTCGACCTCGATGTAGGTGATGCCGTCGTTGTCGACCAGGCCGCGGACGATGGACCGTAGCTGGTCTAGTCCGATGCGACCGCGCTCCCCCACACATTCGGCGAGTTCCTGCCATGCGGGACGCACATTGCCTGCTGCGTCGACGAATTCGTCGTACCCGGTGCTCGCGCCGGATCGGACATCGAACAGCGCCTGCTGCGCCCGGGCAGTGCGATACCGGGTCAGCAGATTGTCGATGTCGGGCGGGTTCGCAGCGGGTAGGGCCATCACTGCAAAACGGTACGCACTCGGCGCAGATCCAAGATCCCTGGCGCGCCCACATCGGTGGATTGGCGTGCCTGCTTCTCACGGATGTCCGACATGTCCACCTTTCCAGGGGTGAATCCCGTCGCCTCGAAGCGGCGGCCTCGCCGGGACTCGGCCTCCACCGCGTTGACCGGCGGGTTGTCGTAGGCGC
>JAVRPX010000582.1:0-3548 GCA_032161985.1 Mycobacterium sp. | reverse complement strand
AGTGCGAGATCCGCGGCGACGACATCGGCGGGATCGCCGTGCACATCGGCGCACGCGTAAGCGCACTCGCAGGACCGAGTGACGTGCTCGTGTCCAGCACCCTGCGCGACTTGGTGATCGGGTCGGGGCT
Organism: Mycobacterium sp.; assembly: GCA_032161985.1. Lineage (GTDB taxonomy): Bacteria > Actinomycetota > Actinomycetes > Mycobacteriales > Mycobacteriaceae > Mycobacterium. The sequence continues at coordinate 3,418 of JAVRPX010000582.1, read as the reverse complement.
CGAGTTCGACGACCGCGGTGCGCACGAGCTCAAAGGCAGCCTGGCGAGTGGCATCTATCCGCCGTTGCGTCTACGTAGCGTCTGCGAGTTCTGCCTCCGCTTCAGGCGCAGGCGTCACCCGGATTCGGTCCGCCTGTGGGCGCAGCCAATCGGGCAACCAGTCCGGCGGCGCATCAGCCGCCCGCTCGAACACTCCGCCCGACGGGTCGTCGACCTGACCGCGCCATCGCACCAAATCCAATTCGGGTCGGTAGATCTGCCGAATCACCAACGCGCACAGCACGATCACCGCGATATCGCGCAGCAGCACCGTCGCGGTGAACCACTGCTCGGGCAGGCCGCGGTTCTGCTCGCCGTACAGGAACATCATCCGCGGCACCCACACCAGCGCGTCAATCGTCATCCATGCCAGCAGAATTCGGCGGTGCGGCAGCGCCAGCACCGCCAGCGGCACCAGCCACAGCGAGAACTGCGGGCTCCATACCTTGTTCGTCAACAGGAACGTGGCCACCACCAAGAACGCCACCTGCATCAGCCGCGGCCGCTGCTTGGCCGTCAGCGCGATGTATGTGATTGCGACGCAACACGATACGAACAGCACGGCGGTGACCGTGTTCAGCACCGTCGGCGGCTGCCAGAACCCCAGGTTCTGGTCGAGGCCACCCCAGCCGGTGAACGACTTCACCACGTTATAGAGCGAGTCCATGTCGTCACCGCGGCGGGTGTTGAGCCGGAAGAACTCCGACCATCCCCGTGGAAACAGCACCATCACCGGCAAGTTCACGGCGAGCCACATCAGCACGGTCGCGACCGCCGTCTTACCCACTTCACGGAGTCGTCCTGTGCGCACCCCGAGGATCACCAGCGGGACAAACAGCAGCAGCGGATACAGCTTGGCCGCCACCCCGAGCCCGATCAGCGCCCCGGCCAACCACGGTTTTCGCCGCGCCCACGCCAGCAGTGCGCCCGTCGCGAAAGCCGTTGCCAGCGCGTCGAAGTTCGTGAAGACCTGGAATATCAGGATCGGCGACGCCGCCACCATCGCCGCGTCCCAGATGCGTCGTGGACCCGCCAGCCGCGCGGTGGCCCACACGGTGGTCAGCCACGCAAGCGCCAACCCGAAGGCGGCGATGTTGAAGAACATCACCACCTCGGCGATGATCGGCGCCGACACCAACTTCGTCAGTGCGGTATAGGTCTTGGCCAGCGACATCGACAGGTACTGGTAGATCCCGGTCAGCACCGGATATTCCATGTAGCGCACGGCGATGTTGCCGTCGTACTGGGTGCGGGGCTTGCCTTCGCTGTCGGTTTCGACCCAACTCGACTTGTACGGAAACTTGCCTAGGTTCAACAACTCCGCGGTGTACAGCGGAACGGTGTCGGAATAGCAGAGCTCGTAGTAGGCCCTCTGGTTCTGCCAGTTGCCCACCCGCTGATCCGCGGTGCCGGTGCCGGTGGTCTGCAGGCATGCCGCCTTCGTCGAGTAGCCCAACGCGAGGAACACCAACGCGATGATCAGCATCGCCCGCAGCGGCGTGAGGAACCTCGCACGGCCGATTAATGCGTGCCTGCCCACCGGCCCGCCGATCACCCCGGAGAGCGCGGCGCCGATCTTGTCGGTACGGCTGGGCAGGTCACGGTCATCGAGGCTGCGCCTATCTCGGGCCGGCGGAGCCGGTGAGACCGTTGCCGGCTCTGGCTCGGTCACGGGGGCGCAGGAGGTCCAGCGGGCGGTACTCCCGGCGGTCCTGGCGCGGGTCCGACGGGCACCGGAGGAGCGATGGGCACGGTGGTCGGTGGGCCGATCGGGATCGTAATGCCCGGCGCCACTTCGATTGTCGGCTGAATGACCGTCTCGGATGGCGGCGGCGGTGCGGTGGTGGACGGCCGTGGCGGTGCCTGTGGCACGCCCGCATAGCCGCCGATCTCAGTGGGCTTCGGGAACGACTCGTTCTGGGTGTCCTCCAGCGCCCCGTCCATCGTCGACTTCCAGATGTCCGACGGCAGACCCGACCCGTAAACCGGTGAGCCCCACTTATTCTCAAGCGGCTTGGTGCCTTCGGTGGTGCCGACCCAAACCGCGGTGGACAACGACGGGGTGTAGCCGACCATCCACGCGTCCCGGTTGGCGCCGGTGTCACCAAGCTGATTGGTTCCGGTCTTGGCCGCCGACGGACGTCCGCCTGCGAGGTTGTGGCCGTTGGACCATCCGGCGATCGGCTGCATGGCGGACGTGACGTTGTCGGCGACCGCCTTGTCGATGCGCTGTTCGCCGCTGTTGTCCTCCTGACTGGCGTCGAACAACACCTCGCCCCGCGCGTTGACGACCTTCTGCACGAAATGCGGCTTGTGGTAGGTGCCCGACGCCGCCAGCGTGGCATACGCCGACGCCATATCCAGCACGCGAGTCTGGTACTGACCCAACACGACTCCGTTGTTGGGCGGTCCGCCCTTGCCGTCCTCGGACAGGGTGTGGTCCACGCCAGGGAAGCTCTCCGCAATGCCGGCCTTGTGCGCGGCGTCGGCGACGTCTGCGGGGCCGTTCTTCAGCTTCAGCATCAGCCGGTAGTAGGCCGTGTTCAGCGAGCGCTTCAACGCCTCGGCGATAGTGCAGGTTCCGCACCCTTCGCCTTCGACGTTGGTGATGGTGATCCCGTTGACCGTCACCGGCGAGCTGTCCACCTGGTAGCCGAGGCCCATGCCCTGTTGCAGCGCCGCCACTAGGGCGAACACCTTGAACGACGAGCCCGTCGGCAGCCCGGCCTGGGCGAAGTCGAAACCGTTGGCGTCGGAACCTCCGTAGTACGCCTTGACGGCTCCGTTGTGCGGATCGACCGAGACCACAGCCGCGCGCATGTCGGCATCCTGGCCTTCCAGGTACTTCGACACCGCTTCCTCGGCAGTCTTCTGCGCCTTCGGATCGATCGTGGTGGTGATCTGCAGGCCCTGGGTATTCAGGGTCTGCTCGTCGATGTTGAACAGGTCCAGCAGTTCCTTGGTGACCTGCCGCTCGATCAGCCCGTTCGGGCCGGTGGGCTGGTCCTGCGAGCGAGCCTGCCCCGGCGGCACCGTCGGCGGGAACTGTTGAGCGGCGCGATCTTGCGGTGACAGCGCGCCGATGTCGACCATGCCGTCGAGCACCCAGTTCCACCGTTCTGCCGCACCCTCTGCGTTGACCGCGGGATCCAGGCCCGACGGCCGCTGGATGAGCGCGGCCAGCAGCGCACCCTCTGAGACAGTCAACTGCTCGACCGGTTTGTCGAAATACGCTTTGGCCGCCGCCGAGATGCCGTAGGCGCCGCGACCGAAGTAGATGATGTTCAGATACGACTGCAGCACTTGGTCTTTGGACCATTCGCTGGACATTTTTGTCGAGATGACCAGCTCCTTGGCCTTGCGGACGACACCGCCGAGG
>JAVRPX010000581.1:0-4645 GCA_032161985.1 Mycobacterium sp. | reverse complement strand
AGACGCATGTACGGCAAGGCGGCATTCGGCCAGATGATGGCGGCGATGCGGGCGTCGGATGCCCCGATGCCGTGGGCCATCATGCACAAGGTGCAGGCGCCGACGTTGCTGACATGGGGCCGCGACGACCGGGTCAGCCCGCTGGATATGGCGTTGATCCCGATGCGGACGATTCCCAACGCCGAATTGCACGTATTCCCCAATTGCGGGCATTGGGCGATGATCGAGGCGAAGGAAGCCTTCGAAGACACCGTGCTGGCCTTCCTGTCTCGCAGCGGCGACGGATAAGGACACCTCATGACCGACAGGGTTCTCGACAGGGTGACGGCGATCGCGGACCGACTGCGCGAGCAGGCGTGGGAAGCCGAGCGGCTTGGGCGGCTGCCCGATGAGACGGTCAAGGACCTCAAGTCCGTCGGTGCAATCAAACTGCTCCAACCCAAGCGGTACAACGGGTTCGAGGTACACCCGCGGGAGTTCGCTGAAACGGTCATGGCGGTCGCGTCGCTGGATCCCGCGTCGGGCTGGATATGCGGCGTCGTCGGCGTGCATCCCTATCAGCTGGCGTATGCCGACCCGCGGGTCGCCGAAGAGATCTGGGGCACCGACACCGACACCTGGGTGGCCTCGCCGTACGCCCCGCAGGGTGTGGCCGTGCCCGTCGACGGCGGCTATATCTTCAACGGTCGCTGGCAGTTCAGCTCGGGAACCGACGCCTGCGAATGGATTTTCCTTGGTGCCATGGTCGGCGATTCGGACGGCAGACCGATCATGCCGCCGCAGATGCTTCACATGATCCTGCCCCGCAAGGACTACGAGATCGTCGAGGACTCGTGGAATGTGGTGGGCCTGAGGGGAACCGGATCGAAGGACGTCATCGTCAAAGACGCCTTCGTGCCTTCCTACCGAACGATGAATGCCACCGAAGTGATGGACGGCACGGCCCAGCGCAAGGCGGGTATGTCCGAGACGCTCTTTCTGATGCCGTGGTCGACCATGTTCCCGCTCGGCATCACCTCGGCGGTCATCGGAATCGCCGAGGGCGCGCTGGCGGCCCACCTCGACTATCAGCGCAACCGCGTGGGCGCCGCAGGGACCGCGATCAAGGACGACCCGTACGTGATGTACGCGATCGGCGAAGCGGCCGCAGACATCAACGCGGCCCGCCAGGAATTGCTTGCCAACGTCGACCGGATCTACGAGATCGTGGACGCAGGCGACGACGTGTCATTCGCGGACCGGGCCGCAGGCCGCCGTACGCAGGTGCGTTCGGCGTGGCGGGCGGTGATGGCGGTGGACCAGATCTTCTCGCGCTCGGGAGGCAACGCATTGCGGATGGACAAACCGCTGCAGCGGTACTGGCGTGACGCACACGCCGGGCTGGCCCACGCGATCCACGTGCCAAGCACTACCTTCCACGCCTCCGCGCTCAGCTCGCTCGGCATCGAACCCGAGGGTCCGCTGCGGGCGATGATCTGATGAGCGACATCAAGAGCCTCGGTTACATCAAGGTCCAGACCAACGACATCGACCGCTGGCGCACGTTCGCGTTCGACATACTCGGATTCGCCAAGGGAAGCGGCCCGGACACGTCAGCCCTGTACCTACGCATGGACGAGCGCGCCGCACGGATCGTCGTGGTCCCCGGGGACACCGACGAAATAGTCACAGTCGGATGGGAGGTCCGCGACAGACCGGCACTGCTACGCGTTCAGGAGACGCTGCAGTCCGCGGGTGTTGCGGTCGAACCGCTACGCCAGGACGAGGCCGACGCCCGGCGGGTCGAGGAGGCGATCACGTTCCGCGACCCGACCGGCACCACGATCGAGGTTTTCCACGGGGCTGTCCTGGACCACAGCCCCGTCGTCACACCGTTCGGAGCCGGGTTCGTCACCGGCGCACAGGGATTGGGGCATGTGGTGCTGCCCGCAACCGACCCCAACGCCGCCTTCGACTTCTATACTGACGTGCTTGGCTTCCTCTCCCGCGGCGCGTGGCGCTTGCCTGCGCCACCGCAATTCGGACCGGTACGGATCAGGTTCCTCGGTGTCAACGAACGGCACCACAGTATGGCGATCGTTCCCTCCATGCACGACGGTGCTCCCGGGCTCATCCACGTAATGGTGGAAGTCGACAGCCTCGACGCCGTCGGCCTGGCACAGGACCGTGTGAACGCGGAGGGCTTTCAGCTGTCGTCGTCGCTGGGCAGGCATACCAACGACAAGATGGTGTCGTTCTACGTACGTGCGCCAGGAGGCTGGGACATCGAGTTCGGCACCGACGGCATGCGAGTTGACGAAAAGTACTACACCGCAGAGGAAATCACCGCCGACAGCTACTGGGGCCACCAGTGGACGGGCGAGCTGCCGGTGGCGATGCGGCCGTGACGATCAACGCAGACGTGCGGCCCACGCCAGCTGAGCAGGTCGCGGACTGGGACTACGAAGCCGACGTCGTCATCGCCGGATATGGCATCGCAGGTGCCGCTTCCGCGGTCGAGGCCGCCGGTGCCGGTGCCGACGTGCTCGTCCTAGAACGCACTGGCGGGTGGGGCGGGGCGGCCGCGATGGCGGGCGGATTCATCTACCTCGGTGGCGGCACAGGACTCCAACGTGCCTGCGGCTTCGACGATTCGGTCGAGAATATGGCTGCATTCCTGAACGCCGCGATGGGGCCGGGTGCCGACGAGAAACGCATCGCCGACTACTGCGCGGGCAGCGTCGAGCACTTCGACTGGCTGGTCCGTTGTGGCGTGCCGTTCAAGCCGGTGTTTTGGGGCGAGCCGGGCTGGGAGCCGCCCACCGACGAAGGACTGATGTTCACCGGCGGGGAGAACGCGTACCCGTTCAACACGATTGCCGCCCCTGCCCCGCGCGGACATGTTCCGCAGATGGCCAACAAGAAAGCCGGTGAGGCGAGCGCAGGCTACATGCTGATGAAGCCGTTGGTCGATACGGCCACATCGCTTGGCGTGCGGTCGATCTACGACATGCACGTGCAGTCCCTGGTTGTGGAGTCCGACGGTCGCGTCACCGGATTGACGGCCCGCCAATACAGCAAGACCGTCGCCGTGCGTGCACGGCGGGGCGTCGTGCTCGCCTGCGGCAGCTTCGCCTACAACGACGCGATGGTCACCCAGTATGCTCCGCGCCTCGCCGGCCGACCCGCCGCCTCGATCGAGCAGCACGACGGGCAGGCCATCCGGATGGCACAGGCGCTCGGCGCCGATCTGGCCCACATGGACGCCACCGAGGTCGCGTTTCTGATCGACCCCCAACAGACCGTCCGCGGCATTCTCGTCAACGGCCGAGGTCAGCGCTACGTACCCGAGGACACGTATTCCGGCCGGATCGGGCAGCTCACGCTGTACCACCAGGACGACACGGCGTTCCTGATCATCGACGGCGACGCGCAGGACGAAGCCATGGCGGCGACGTCGGCGACCCCGTTCCTCAAGCGTCCGGCCACATGGGTCTGCGAAACCATTGCCGAACTCGAAGCCGAGATCGGCCTGCCCGTCGGTTCGCTGCAATCCACTGTCAGCGCCTACAACGCCGCCGCCGAGCGCGGGGAGGATCCACTGCTGCACAAGAAGCCCGAATGGGTGAAGCCCATCGGCACTCCGGTCGGCGCGATCGATCTTCGGGCCAGCTGTGCCGGGTTCACCCTCGGCGGGCTACTGACCACCCTCGACGCCGAGGTGATGCACGTCAGCGGTGCGCCGATCCCGGGGCTGTTCGCGGCAGGCCGCGCCACCTCCGGAGTGGCCGCGTGGGGCTACGCCAGCGGAATCTCCCTCGGCGACGGCAGTTTCTACGGCCGCCGTGCCGGGCGGTCTGCGGCTAAGGGCTGAGGCTCGTTTCGTCCACCACAGGCAGCACGCCGTCACGCACGGCCTGTCTGATGGACTCGCGCAGTTCCGAGCACGACACGAAGACGCCCCGACCGCCGTGTTCCGACAGCAACAGCGCCTGGTGCCGCTGCGGGCAGCGGGCGAGCGCCGCAGCGTCCCACTGCACGCTGGTCTGCTGCCAGCTGCTCTTGCGCGCCAACACTTCCGCACCACAAGAACGGCACGTGACCGGAACCATCGGGGCGTCGGCCAGCCGATTGTCGGTCCGAACGGTCACAGGCCGGTTCCCGCTGGCATCGAGGCGAGGTTCGCCTCGACCTCCTTCATCCACGCCTCATGCGCATGGGTGGTGTCGAGTTCATATTCGAATCGGTCGACCATGTCCGGCGCGACGTCGGCGGCATCGACGTAGAACTGCTCATACCAGCGCCGAAGGTGATAGACGGCTCCGTCCTCCTCACACAACAACGGATTGTCGATGCGCGTCTTGTTCTTCCAGATCGCCACGTCCTGCTCGAAGCCCATCTTGACGAAGTCCCCGAAACCGATCGCGGTCTGCATCGCCGCATCCTCGGGCAGCGACTCCGACTTCTTGACGATGATGCCGTACTGCAACACAAAGGAATTCGCGTCTATGGGGTAATGGCAGTTGATCAAGATGCTCTTCTGGTCGTTGTCCTCATAGTGGTACGTCAAGTCGTCGATCATGAACGACGGGCCGAAGTAGGACGCCACCGACGAGGTGCCGAGCATCCGCGGTCCGTCGGGCCTGCCAGTGTCAGGACGGACACC
>JAVRPX010000580.1:0-7122 GCA_032161985.1 Mycobacterium sp. | reverse complement strand
CGACGAAGTTGTTCAGGGCCACCGTAGGTATCTAGTGCTCGCCCTTCCGACCGAAGGGCAGCACGTGCACGATCGCCACGACGACGGCGCCGACGACGAGGCCGATGATCGCCGACGCCGCGGTGTTGAGGAGCCAGGCCAGCAGCCCACCCACACCCTCGACCGCGTGATGCACGTCCTCCTCGATGTGGTGCACGAAACCGTAGGGCGGGTGCCAGCCGAGCTTGTCCGACTGCACGAGCAGGATGTGGCCGCCGACCCACAGCATTGCGACCGTGCCGATCGTCGACAGCGTCGCTAACACCTTGGGCATCGCGGCCACCAGGCCGCGGCCGAACGTCTGGGCGAACCGGGAGCTGCGTTGGGCGAGGCTCAGCCCGACGTCGTCCATTTTCACGATGACGGCCACGACGCCGTACACCGCCGCGGTGATCACCAAGGCGACGACGATCAGGATGATGAGCCGCGACCAGAACGGCTGGTCGGCCACCTCGTCGAGCGCGATCACCATGATCTCGGCGGACAGGATGAAGTCGGTGCGGATCGCCCCGGCCGTCATCTGCTTTTCCGCGTCTGCACCCACGGCCGCGGTCGGCGTTGCGTGCTTCTCGCCCGCGTGAAACCAGCCCCACGCCTTCTCGGCGCCCTCGAAGCACAGGTACGTGGCGCCGATCATCAGGATGATGGGGAGCAGCCACGGCACGAACTGACTGAGCAGCAACGCCGCGGGCAGGATGAACAGCAGCTTGTTGCGCAGGGATCCGATCGCGATCCGCTTGATCATCGGTAGTTCGCGATCGGCGGTGATGCCATGGACGTACTGGGGTGTCACCGCAGTGTCATCGATGACGACGCCCGCCGCCTTGGCGGTCGCGCGTCCGGCCGCGGCACCGAGGTCGTCGACCGATGCGGCCGCAAGCCGAGCCAGAGCGGCGACGTCGTCGAGGAGTCCGAACAGACCCGCGCTCATCGCGTCCCCGTCATGGCACCGAAGGCTACCTGCCGCAGTCGGCGGGCGAGTAGCCGAGTGGTTCCCGCAGGAACCGCATCAGCACGTCCTCGGCGCGGCCGTACTGCATAGCGTCCACCCACAGGCAAGCGCAGACCGGTCGTTTCGCCCTGGCCCGGCGGCCGCCGGGGACCGCGGCATAGCCGCCGATGTCGGCCTGCGCCAACAGGTCGAGAACCTCACTGGCGTCATCGGTTTCGAGGTCGGCGATCATCACCCAGATGTCGGCCCACACGCCGTTGTCCCTGCCGCCGGGCGGCAACCAGTACGAGATCTCGCGCGAGGCGACGTCTTCCAACGGCCGGATCAACGGACTCACGGTGGCCTCCGATCGCCTGGGCCTCCATTATCGCCCCGATTATCCGGTCGGTGCAGAAACCGTTGTCGGCCGGGCCGCCCTTCTCTCGGCGAGCCACAGTCGCATGTTGTGCCGGATGGTGCGGCCGACCAGCCGTGCCGACGGGACCATGTAGAGGCTGTCGAGCAGGCTGAACCGGCGCAAGAACCATTCTGCGAGGACAGTATCCGTCTCCGCGGCACCGAGGAACTGATCGAAAAGGTTGCCCACCGGCTTGTACCACCACTTGGCCTCGCCGGTGGCATCGTGCAGCGCGATGTCACCGATGGCGGTCATGATCCAGACCGGCCACGTGGTCTTCGCCGTCGCCTTCGCGAGTACGCCCGCGAGGTTGGTGTCCCGTGATTCGAGGGAACCCCGGAGGTTGCCCGCCTGGATCGCTGTCATGGTCATGCCCTGGCCGAACGTCGGGTTGAAGCTCACCACCGCATCGCCGAACGGGATGATGCCGTCAGGGAAGCGGTTCATCTCCTCGTACCGGCGCCACCGGCTGGTGGGGTACTTGTGGAATGCCACCTCACCGATGGGCGTGCCCTGGCGAATCGCCTTGGCGAAGCGATCCGGCAGGATCCGGTCGGCTGCATCGCACATCTCGGCGAAGTTCTGCGGCGGCTCGACCTTGTTGATCCCGAACGTCGTCAGGCCCCAGTTGCCGTCCTCGTAGAGGAGCATGCCGAGCCCAATCGGCTCTGCGCGCGAGGCACCGGCGACAACGACCTTCTCCTCGAGAAGCCCTTCTGGGATGTGGACCTGATGGGTCGCATAGGCGATCCCAACGTCGACAGTGTCCTCCCGCGGGCGGCCAAAGCCCCACTGCTCCAACCACACCCGGAGCCGGGTACCCCGCCCTGCCGCGTCGACGACGAGATCCGCGTCCACCGCGTCACCGGAATCAAGCAGCACGCCGGTCACCCTCTGCCCGACGGCGTCGAATCGGGGCTCGCTGACCGCGGCGTGCACCATCTCGACGTTGGGGATCTTGTCGACCCGGCGCCGGATCTGCCATTCCAGATGCGGCCGGCTCGGCACGTAGGCCGTGAACTCGTCACGCAGCGTCGTTGCCGTGCCCAGTACGTGTCCGGCTGCTCCGAAGTGAATGCAGTCGGGCCGGTTCTCCAGTATCGGCACCCCCTCGGCGACCATGTCGTCGAGCAGACCGGGGAAGTGCGTGTCGAACTCGGCGGCGCCACGCGCCATCAACAGGTGGACGTGCCTGCCCTGGGGGACCGCCGCGCGGTTGACCGGGCCGTCCGGCAGCTCGTCGCGCTCATAGACCGTCACCCGGTCGTAGAAGTCCGACAGCACCCGCGCGGCGCACATGCCCCCGATGCTGGCCCCGATCACGACAGCGTGGTTTCCGGACCGCCCCATGGGGGGACAGTACTAGGTACAAGCGGTGGACCGGGAGGATGCGTGGCCGGACGGTGGCGGACGAAGTCGGTGGAGCAGTCGATCGCCGACACTGACGAGCCGGACACCCGGCTGCGCAAGGACCTGACGTGGTGGGACCTCACCGTTTTCGGGGTCTCGGTGGTCATCGGGGCCGGTATCTTCACGATCACGGCATCCACGGCCGGCAACATCACGGGCCCGGCGATCTCGATATCGTTCGTCATCGCGGCGGTCGCGTGCGGCCTGGCCGCGCTGTGCTACGCGGAGTTCGCCTCGACGGTGCCGGTGGCGGGCAGCGCCTATACGTTCTCGTACGCGACGTTCGGTGAGTTCACCGCGTGGATCATCGGCTGGGATCTGATACTGGAATTCGCGGTCGCCGCCGCAGTGGTGGCCAAAGGCTGGTCGAGCTATCTGGGCACGGTGTTCGGATTCGGCGGCGGCACAGCCGATTTCGGGGGATTGCAACTCGACTGGGGCGCACTGCTGATCGTCGTGTTCGTCACCATCATCCTGGCCTGGGGCACCAAGCTGTCGGCGGAGGTCAGCCTGGTCATCACGGTGATCAAGGTGGCGGTGGTGCTGCTGGTGGTCGTTGTCGGGTCGTTCTACATCAAGGCGGCGAACTTCTCGCCGTTCATCCCCGCCTGCGGAGGCCGGCGAGGGTGGCACCGGCGCGGAACAGTCGTTGTTCTCGCTGCTGACCGGTGCCGAGGGCAGCCACTACGGCTGGTACGGGGTTCTGGCGGGCGCCTCGATCGTGTTCTTCGCGTTCATCGGTTTCGACATAGTCGCCACGACGGCCGAGGAGACCAAGAACCCGCAGCGCGACGTGTCCCGCGGCATTCTGGCCTCTCTGGCGATCGTCACGGTCCTCTATGTCGCCGTGGCCGTCGTGCTGTCGGGCATGGTGCGCTACACCGAGCTTCGCGACGCAGGGGAGAAGGCGAATCTCGCGACGGCATTCGCCGCCAACGGCGTGGACTGGGCCGCCAAGGTCATCTCGATCGGCGCGCTGGCCGGGCTGACCACCGTTGTCATCGTGCTTGTGCTCGGTCAGACCCGGGTGCTGTTCGCGATGTGCCGCGACGGTTTGCTGCCGCGGCCGCTCGCCAAGACCGGGCCGCACGGCACACCGGTGAGGATCACGGTGCTGGTCGGTGTGTTGGTCGCCATCACGGCGTCGGTGTTCCCGATCGGCAGGCTCGAGGAGATGGTCAACATCGGCACGCTATTCGCGTTCGTGCTGGTGTCAGCGGGGGTGATCGTGCTGCGCCGCACGCGGCCGGACCTGGAACGCGGCTTCCGGGCGCCGGGGGTGCCGCTGTTGCCGATCGCGGCGATCGTGGCCTGCGTGTGGCTGATGCTCAATCTCACCGGGCTGACCTGGATCCGGTTCGTCATCTGGATGGCGATCGGCGTGCTCATCTACTTCGCCTACGGCCGCCGCCACTCGGTGCTGGCGCGGCGCGAGGCGGAAGCCGCCCCCGCCGAACTGTAGTGCCTCCGCGCTTCCCGATTCACCCGGTCGGTCAGTGACCCAAGTCATCCCAGCACGTCAGCCCGGTCTGCTCGAGCATTTCGTTCTCGTCCAACTCGAGCTTGGGAACCCATCCCTCGGGTTTGCGGGCGATCATCAACCATGAATCCCGAGTGTTCGGAAAGAGCGCGCTGAAGGCCAGATACGCTCGAAGCAACCCCCGCGGCACCCTGTCGAGACCCTGGTGCCATCCCTTTGCCTCGACCAGTTCCAATCCAAGAGCCTTCGCGAGTCCGATGCAGTCGGCGCGGGTGTATTCACGCAGATGCCCGCGAAACGGTATCGGGGCCCAGTAGTAATGCGCGAATCGCGGATGGTTGGTCTTGCCCAACAGCACCGCGATCCGCTTCCGAATGTTGACGGCGTTGGGAACGGTCACGTATAGGTACCCGCCGGTGCGGACGCGCTTCATCAACTCCGCAAAGAGGTAGCGCGGCGGATCGTGCAAATGCTCCAACACGTCATGGGACATCACCATGTCGAACTCACCCGTAGTGGGCGGTATATCTTCCCCGTTCATCGGGATGTATTCGATGCCGATGTCCTTGGCGTAGTCCAGGATCTTCTGACGAGACTCGGGCTTCCTGTGCCAGTTGTCCTGCAGGTCGTCCATGGCCGTGCACTTGAAGCCAAGTGCGGCAACCACACCGGTCTTATCCGCGGGGCCTGCGCCGAAATCCAGCACGCGTGATCCCGGTGGCAACAGGCTGGCAACTGTTCGCGCTACCTCCAGATGTCCGCGCGGGATCTTGATGTACTCAGGGAACGGAAAGCGGTCGAGGACCTGGGTCCAAGCGTCCTGCAATTCGGCTTCGCCGACTGGCATACAGCTCCTTACTTGAGGCTGACCGGCATATTTGCGGCTCAGTGTAACGGTGTTAGTCGACTTCCAGGCCTTGAGGCTTCTTCAGCGATTCTCGATGGGCAAATGGCCAACGAATGCGCGCCGCCTTCAACACTAGATCGCAGTCTTACCGCTCGGCCGGCGCAGCCAGTCGACGGGCGATCGCCTCATCGGGTCTTGACGGGCGATCACTCTTTTACAAATTATGCCTCCATGTCTAGACGGCGGACAAAATCGGCTCTATAGTCAACTCCAACACATGATGGCACTCACAAGAGGAGGCATGTAGGTGACCACGCAACTTTCCGATGTCGAGATCGCTCAGTGGCGCGACAAGAAGCGCTACCTGTGGCTGATGGGGCTGATTGCGCCGACGGCGCTGTTCGTCATGCTGCCGCTGGTGTGGGCGTTCAACCAATGGGGCTGGCATGTGGCAGCGCAGGTGCCCTTCTGGATCGGCCCGATCCTGCTCTACTTCGTGCTGCCCGCGCTGGACCTGCGTTTCGGCCCCGATGGGCAGAACCCGCCCGATGAGGTGATGGAGCGACTGGAGAACCACAAGTACTACCGCTACTGCACCTACATCTACATTCCGTTCCAGTACGCCAGTGTGATCATGGGTGCTTACCTGTTCACCGCGTCGAATGTCAGCTGGCTCGGGTTCGACGGATCGTTGAGCTGGCCGGCGAAGATCGGGCTGGCGCTGTCGGTCGGGATGCTCGGCGGGGTGGGCATCAACACCGCCCACGAGATGGGACACAAGAAGGACGAGCTGGAGCGGTGGCTCGCCAAGATCACTCTCGCCCAGACCTGCTACGGCCACTTCTATATCGAGCACAACCGCGGCCACCACGTGCGGGTCGCCACGCCGGAGGATCCGGCCTCGGCTCGCTTCGGTGAGACGTTCTGGGAGTTCCTGCCGCGCAGCGTGTTCGGCAGCCTGAAGTCGTCGTGGGAGCTGGAGGCGGCGCGGCTGCGTCGAGCCGGCAAGAGTCCGTGGCACTGGTCCAACGACGTGCTCAACGCATGGGCGATGTCGGTGGTGTTCTACGGCGCCCTGATCGCGGTCTTCGGGCCGGCGCTGATTCTGTACATCGTCATCTCGGCGGTGTTCGGCTTCACGCTGCTGGAGACGGTCAACTATCTCGAGCACTACGGCCTGATGCGGCAGAAGCTGGAAAGCGGCCGCTACGAGCGGTGCGCGCCGTCGCACAGCTGGAATTCCGACCACATCGTGACCAACCTGTTCCTGTACCACCTGCAACGACACAGCGATCACCACGCCAACCCGACCAGGCGATACCAGACGTTGCGCAGCATGGAGGGCGCGCCGAACCTGCCGAGCGGCTACGCGTCGATGATCGGGCTGACGTACTTCCCGCCGCTGTGGCGCAAGGTGATGGATCACCGCGTGCTCGAGCACTACGACGGCGACATCACCCGGGTGAACGTTCATCCTCGGGTGCGCGACAAGGTGCTCGCTCGATACGGAGCGGTCGTGTGAGCACCTACCGCTGCCCCGGCTGCGACTACACCTACGACGAGGCGAAAGGCGCTGCGAGAGAAGGATTCCCGGCGGGAACGCCATGGAGCGACATCCCCGACGGCTGGTGCTGCCCCGACTGTGCAGTACGCGAGAAGGTCGATTTTGAAGAGATAGGAGCAATGAAGTGACCGACTACAAACTGTTCATCTGCGTTCAGTGCGGATTCGAGTACGACGAGGCGAAGGGCTGGCCCGAGGACGGCATCGCCCCCGGCACGCGGTGGGATGACATCCCCGACGACTGGAGCTGCCCGGACTGCGGCGCGGCAAAATCGGATTTCGAGATGGTGGAGGTAGCACGCTCGTGACCACTAGTGTCGCGCGTGTGGCCAGCTCGCGCGACCCCCGAAGCGCGCAGCGCATTCCGTACGCCGAGGCGTCGCGAGTGCTGCTGCGCGATTCGATTTTGGACGGCATGCGGGAAATGTTGGTCA
>JAVRPX010000579.1:0-15982 GCA_032161985.1 Mycobacterium sp. | reverse complement strand
CCAATGGTCACCGGAGACAGTGGGGTCAGGCGCACGGAGCAACTTGACCCGGGATCGCAGCGGGTACAGGTACGTCGTGCAGCGCTGGCGAGTGCGATCGGCACGACAATCGAGTGGTACGACTTCTTTCTCTACAACACGGCCGCCGCGCTGGTCTTTCCACACCTGTTCTTCCCCGAATCCAGTACGTACGCAGGCGCGATGCAGTCGTTCGCGACCTATTTCGTGGGCTTCGCCGCCCGGCCGATCGGGGCGGCCATCTTCGGGCACTGGGGCGACCGGATCGGCCGCAAGACCACGCTGATCATCACGCTGCTGGTGATGGGCATCGCCTCTGCAGCCATCGGCATCCTGCCCGGCACCGAAGCCATCGGCGTCGCTGCGCCGCTGCTCCTCGTCACGTTGCGCGTGCTGCAGGGCATCGCGGTCGGCGGGGAGTGGAGCGGCTCGGTGCTGCTGACGATGGAATGGGGGGACCAGAAGAGGCGCGGCCTGCTGGGCAGTTTCGCCCAGATCGGTGTCCCGGTCGGGCTGGTGCTGGGCACCGGCGGGATGACGCTGCTGTCCGCGACGATGTCTGACGAAGCGTTCGACTCTTGGGGCTGGCGGGTGCCCTTCCTGGCCAGCCTTGTGTTGGTCGCCGTGGGCCTGGTGATTCGGCTGAAGATTCTCGAGACGCCGATGTTCAAGAATGTGCTGGACCAGGGCAAGACCGCGAGCTCCCCGGTCGCCGACGTGATCCGCCGTCACTGGCGGGAAATCCTGCTCTCTGCGGGACTGCGCTTCGTCGAGCAGATGCCGTTCTACCTGTTCACCACATTCGTGTTGACGTACGTCGTGCAGCGCCACCACTACAGCAAGACGTTCGTGCTGACCGCGGTCTTGGTAGGCGCCACCGTCGAGCTCGCGACGATCCCGTTCTTCTCCAATCTGTCTGATTCAGTTGGCAGAAAACGGGTTTACCTTGCCGGCGCGGTCATCGCGGGCCTGTTCGCGTTCCCGTACTTCGCCGTGCTGACCCACGGCGGGCAAGGGCTGATCTTCATCGCGGTCGTGCTGTCGATGGTCGTGCACTCGATGATGTACGGACCGCAGGCGGCCCTGATCGGCGAGAGCTTCCCGACGCACCTGCGGTACGGCGGCGCTGGCCTGGGCTACCAATTGGCATCGGTGTTCGCGGGCGGACCGGCCCCGCTCGTGGCGACGTGGCTACTTCACGAGACCGGGACGCCGTACTCGATCTCGGTGTACATCGTCGTGGCCGCGGTCATCACCGTGGTGTGTTGCCGCGCCCTGCCCGACCGTTCGCGTGTCAACATCGACGACGCAGCGGTCTACAGCCGCGCCTGAACAAGCTGTCCCTCAACAAGGCTGAATGGCGTACTAGCGTTGTGACGTGCGTTCCATCGCCATCCGACTCTGCGCCGTGATCGCAGCCAGCGTGCTCGTCATGAGTGGATGCGCAGGCGAGCCGTCCGGTGACGCGTCCAGACCCTTCCCGGCCGGCGCGGGACGCGGCCCGTGCGCGGTGACTACCGAGACTGACGTAGCCGTCACGATGCGTGACGGCACCGTGTTGCGCGCCGATGTCTACCGGCCCAAGACCACCGACGCGGTACCCGTGATCCTGATGCGCACCCAGTACGGAAAATCAGGTGCACAGGCGGGATCGCGTTACCAGCCGCCCGATTGGTTCGCATCGCACTGCTATCTGGTGGCCATCGCGGACGTGCGCGGCCAAGGCACATCGGACGGCACGTTCAGCGAGTTCACCCACGAGATGGAGGACGGATATGACTCCGTCGAGTGGGCGGCAGCGCTGCCCGGCTCCAACGGCAAGGTCGGGATGTACGGCTCGTCGTACGTCGGGGCCACCCAGTGGCTCGCTGCGGCGACTGCGCCGCCGCATCTTGTGACGATCGTTCCGGCCAATACCGCCTCGGACTATTACGACGGGTGGACGTATCAGGGTGGGCAGTTCCGGTTGGCATTCGTGCAGCCGTGGGCAATGGGGCTGGCGACGTCCGCCGCGCAGAACCGCAAGGACCAGACCACTGTCGCGGAACTGAAGGCGGCTGCCGCCGATCCGACCCGATGGATGGAATTCCGACCGTTCAAGGACCTGCCGCCGATGCAACCGCAGAATCCCGCGGTCGCGCCGTGGTATTTCGACTGGATCCGGCACTCCACCCGCGACGACTTTTGGAGGCAGTTCAGCATCAGGGATCGGTATCCGTCTGTGAAGGTGCCGGTCCTCGACGTCGAGGGTTGGTACGACGCCTTTCTGGCAGGCGGCACTGAGAACTTCGCAGGCATGGTCGCCCGCGGCGGAACCGAGTTCGCCCGCGATAACCAGCGCCTCGTGATAGGCCCGTGGGATCACGTCAACTGGGGTAGGTCCGATTCGGACCCTGCGCCACTACTCAAAGACATCGGCGCGGTCGGCGACAGCCCCATCAACGACCTGATGCTGGCTTGGTTCGACCACTTTCTCAAGGGCGAGAACAACGACGTCGCCGGGAAACCCCGCGTCGACTATTTCGTCATGGGTGCCAACACCTGGAAGTCCTCGACGAGTTGGCCTCTTCCGCAGACAAACTGGACTACTTCCTACCTCTCGGGGCCGGGCGGAATTGCCGACCGCAAAGGTCAACTTGTATCCACCGCACCCAGCGCCCAGCCGCCAGACACCTACACCTACGACCCTGCATTCCCAGTGCCAAGCCTTGGCGGTCATTCTTGCTGCGGCGCACAGTCCGGCCCGCAGGGACCCTACGACCAAACTCCCGTCGAGCAGCGATCCGACGTCCTGGTGTACAGCAGCGCGCCGTTCGAACACGACACCGAGATGACCGGCCCGGTGGACGTACGACTGTGGGCCCAATCCACTTCTGCGGACACAGATTTCACGGCCAAATTGACGGTGGTCAAGCCCGATGGCCAGGTGATCAATCTGAACAACGGAATCCTGCGGACCTCGTTCAGGGATTCACTGTCCGATCCGACGCCGACCACGCCAGGTCGTCCTTATGAGTATCAAATCCACGTCTGGCCAACCAGTTACGAATTCCGGGAGGGTGACCGCATTCGCCTGGAGATCTCCAGCAGTGACTATCCCCAATTCGCGCCGAACCCCAACACCGGTACACCGTTTGGGATGGACAGCGCTACCCGCACCGCGGTCCAGACCATCCTGCACGACCCGGAGCACCCATCCGCTGTGACCCTGCCCGTGATCCCCGGCTGATCGGCGTCACAAGCCGATGAGCGACTCGATCCAGCCGTGTGCGAAGTAGACGAGGAAGCCTGCAGCCACGATCCACAGCAGCGGGCTGATGTCACGGACCTTTCCTGCTGCCGAGCGCAGGACGACCCACGCGATGAAGCCGACGCCGATGCCGTTGGCGATCGAGTAGGAAAACGGCATCACTGCCACGGTGAGTACGACCGGCAGCGCCACCGAGAACTCTTTGATGTCGATGTGGCGCAGCTGCGACATCATCATCACGCCGACGATCACCAACGCCGCCGCGGCCACTTCGGTCGGCACGATCGACGCCAGGGGAGCGACGAACATTGCCGCGAGGAACAGTGCCCCCGTCACGAGGTTGGCCAAGCCGGTGCGTGCGCCCTCCTCGATGCCCGCACCCGATTCGATGAAGACCGTGTTGGAGGACGACGACGTCGCCCCGCCCACGATCGCGCCTGCGCCCTCGACGATCAGCGCCGACCGCAGTCGCGGGAACGTTCCCTGCGCGTCCGCGAGCCCGGCCTCGCGCGCAAGCCCGGTGAAGGTTCCCATCGCATCGAAGAAGTTCGCGAAAACCAGTGTGAACACCAGCATTACCGCGGCGAGCACGCCTATCCGCCCGAAGCTGCCCACCAGGCTGAAGCCGCCGGCGAGCGATAGGTCGGGAAGTGCGAACGGCGATCCCGACAAGGTCGGTACCGACAGGCTCCATCCGCCGGAGTGCTCGGTCGCCGTCCCCAGATGCCAGATCGCCTCGACGACGACCGCGACAACAGTGCCCGCCACGAGCCCGATGAGGATGCCGCCGCGCACGCGCCGTACGACGAGAATGCCCGTCACCAGCAGTGTGAACACGAATACCACTGTGGGGACGGTGTTGATCGAGCCGATGCCGCCGGTGCCCAGCCCGACCGGCGGTGACGGCACTCCGGTCGAGCCGATGAAGCCGGCGTCGACCAACCCGATGAAGAGGATGAACATCCCGATGCCGGCCGTGATGGCGAGCTTGAGCTGCATCGGTACGGCGTCGAACACCATGCTGCGCAGCCCGGTCACCGCCAGGAGCACGATGATCAGCCCGTCGATGATCACGAGGCCCATTGCCTCGGGCCAGGTGAGCGAGCCGACCACCGTCGTCGCCAGGAATGAGTTGATGCCCAGTCCCGCGGCGAACGCGAACGGCAACCGCGCGACGACACCGAACAGGATCGTCATCACACCCGCGGCGAGCGACGTCATGGCCGAGACCTGGGCGAACGCCAGCTTGTTCCCGGCGACATCTTGTGCGCCCGACAGGATGATCGGATTCAGCACGATGATGTAGGCCATCGCGATGAAGGTGACGACGCCGCCGCGTACCTCGGCGGTGATCGTCGACTTACGCTCCGAGATTTCGAAGAAGCGGTCCAGGCGATCCACGCCTCGACCCTAGGGTCCATGGCCGCTTGATGCTCAGTAGCGCGCTTGAGTGAGGCACTCCACAAGCTCGGGACCTTACCGATCGGTAAGTATCAGCGTACAGTCGTTCACTGAAGTGAGCGTCTGCCTCGAAAGGACGAGTTGCGGTGTCGTTTTCTCTTGAACTGTCCGACGACGTGATCCAGGTCAGGGACTGGGTCCACGAGTTCGCGGCGACGGTGGTACGCCCTGCAGCGGCAGAGTGGGATGAGCGCGAGGAAACCCCGTGGCCAATCATCCAGGAGGCGGCCAAGGTCGGCCTGTATTCCATGGAGTTGTTCGCCACGCAATCCGCCGAACCGAGCGGCCTCGGGATGCTGACCGTCTTTGAGGAGATGTTCTGGGGTGACGCCGGAATCGCGTTGTCGATCATGGGCACCGGGTTGGCCGCCGCGTCACTCGCCGCCAACGGCACACCCGAACAGCTCGGCGAGTGGCTTCCGCAGATGTTCGGCACTCCCGAGGACCCCCTGGTTGCGTCGTTCTGTTCGTCGGAACCCGGCGCGGGCTCCGATGTGGCTGCCATCCTGACCCGCGCCCGCTACGACGAAGCCAACGATGAGTGGGTGCTCAACGGAGTGAAAACCTGGGCCACCAATGGCGGAATTGCCAACGTGCACATCGTTGTTGCGTCCGTTCACCCCGAACTCGGCAGCCGCGGGCAGGCCACGTTCATCATCCCGCCGAATACGCCAGGGTTCAAACAGGGACAGAAGTTCAGCAAGCACGGAATCCGTGCGTCGCACACCGCCGAAGTGATCCTCGAGGATGTCCGGCTTCCTGGTCGACTGATCGTCGGCGGTAAGGACAAGTTCGACGAGCGCGTCGCGCGCAGCCGCGAAGGCGAAAGCGCCGCAGGCCAAGCGGCGATGAAGACTTTTGAACGGACACGCCCCGCGGTCGGCGCGATGGCGCTCGGTGTTGCCCGGGCAGCTTATGAGTACGCATTGGAGTACGCGCAGCAGCGAGAACAGTTCGGGCGCAAGATCGCTGACTTTCAGGCGATCGCGTTCAAGCTGGCCGACATGAAGACCCGCATCGATTCCTCGCGGCTACTGGTGTGGCGTGCCGGCTGGATGGCACGCAACAACAAGCCCTTTATCGACGCCGAAGGGTCGATGGCCAAACTCGTGGCCAGCGAGAGCGCCGTCTACGTAACCGACGAGGCCATCCAGATCCTCGGCGGCAACGGCTATACCCGCGACTACCCCGTCGAGCGCATGCACCGGGACGCGAAGATCTTCACGATCTTCGAGGGCACCAGTGAAATTCAGCGACTCGTCATGGGTAGAGCGATCACCGGACTACCCATCAGGTAACGCCTATCCGGTTGGCGTGAACGAAAAGATAAGCACCCCAAAGGCCGCGATCAACAGCAGCCAGGCCACGATCGGAACGATAATCCCGCCCCGGCGGCGTGCAGTGAAAAACGACAGTGCGACCGCGACAACCGCGACGATGGGCGCCCCGTACTGGATCAGCGTGAAGCCCAGCTCGCCAGGGCCTTCCCGCGGACACGTCTGGTCACTGCATCCGGCTGTCCCGAGGATCTGCATATAGAGGAACAGGACGACCGCCACGGCGCCTGGCACGGTGGCCAGGGCGAGGACCCAGTTGGTTATGCGCCCGGCACGCCCCACCTCGTCGGTACCTGGTTGCCGGTCCACTGCGGTCATTTTCGTCGCGTACCCGACTACGGGGCAGCTCAAACCGCGCGAATCCCGGTGTACGCCAATAACAAACCGACGACCACCAGGAAGCCGGCCATCAGGACAGCGTGCTGGCGTTCCATCCACTGCTTGACCCGCTCGAGTTGGTGATCGACGCGCTGACCTGCGACGGCGTAGGCGAGTATCGGAACCAGCACCGACGAGCCGGCGATTGTGGTGTAGTACGCGACGGCCAAAGATGCGCCGGGCACGCCCAACCCCGCCGTCCCGATCACCAACCCGGCCGCGGCGTTCATCACGAGCACCTTCGGGTTGACCAGAATCAGCCCTAGCCCGATTGTCGCGGCGCCGACGGGCGTCATCCTGCTGAGCCGGTTCAGCCAGGCCGGCTGCTTGGTGGCGCGGTGGGGGGTCACCCATTTCCAGACGCCGAACGCGACGAGCGCGATGCCGACGGCGATCCGCACCCATGCCGCCCAGGTCGGGGCCGGTCGATTGAGCCCTTCGAGCAGGCGAGGCAGCTGCACGAAGACGGCCGTCGTTGCCGCCAGCCCGAGTAGCCAGCCAGACAGGAAGGCCAGGCCGGTTGCCCGGGCACGTTCGGACTGCAGCACCAGCACGATTGCCGGGATGATGGTCAGCGGCGACAGCGCCACCACCAGCGCAAGCGGAATGAGCTGGCCGAGCGTCGCCGCCCAACTACCCGACATGGGCAGCGATCTTAGTCAGCTACAAACGAGATCAGCGGGTTGTCAGCGCCAGGGGCCGTGAACGCGGCTTGTGCCGGCCGTGTACCAGGAAGACCAGCCAACGAACGTCGAGAAGCACTCTGATCGATCCCGTCTCTAGGCGCTCTTGGTAAGTAGCGGAAGGAGCCGACGGCGTTCCAGCATGGCGTCGGCGAACTGGTTGAGTGCGTCCGCGACCGTTGCCACCGTCGGCAGCTCGAGGCGGTCGTCGAAGGTGCGTACGGCACGGGTGACCGATTGGCTCGCGATCAGCGACCAGTCGACCCCCGCGGAGTTGCAGGCATCGTCCATGTCGCACAGCAGCGAAACGATATGAGGAGTAGCGGAACTCACCGCACCGAGATCAAGTACGACTGGCTTTTCCCTGAGGACGAAGCGCTTGGCGTACTGGCTGACCCGGTCGATGTTCGCGTCGCCGAGGACCCCGGTGACCGTCACCACGGTGGCAAGCTGGCGGCTGCACGCTCGGATCTGCGCGCCGTCACAGTCAAATGGCGTATTCGCGTACATTCCAGCCTCCCCTCGATTGCCGACCTATCACCGAAGCTACGGAGCCGATATAAGGCAACGGGGAGTAACAGCTAATACTTTAATAAGAACCGGTTTTGGGTCGAGCAGCAAACTGCTCAGCCGCCGCGCATCCATTGCGGTCCAGAGTAGTTTTCCCACGGGTTGTAGTCGGCCAGAAGCGGCTCCTGCGGCGGCCGCTGGTCCTGCGGCACGTGCTGCAGGTTGATCCGAATCCGGTACCAGATCGAGCTGGGTCCCCGCATGCCGTCGACGAGAATGTCTGCGGGCTGGAGCTTTTCGGCTACCGACGGGTAACGTCCGCGCCAGTCATCGAGCGCGGCCATCGCTTCGTCCTTGGTCTTGGTGCGAGCGATCTCGATCAGCGGCATCTTGGAAATGCGGCGGCCGGTCCCCTTCTTGGCGCCCTTCGGAGCCTTCTCGGCCGGCCCGAGCCGGTCGGCGAGGTCGAGTAGCGGATCGAGTACGCCGGAAGCCGAGTCCATCGATTCCCACGGATCGCCGATCTCGGCGAACCGGGCAGGCACGGTCGCGACGGTGAACGCCTCAGGCTGGCAGTCGGCGACCTCGTCCCAGCGCAGTGGCGTCGACACCCGCGCATCCGGCAGCGCACGCACCGAGTACGCCGACGCAACGGTGCGGTCGAAGGCGTTCTGGTTGAAGTCGACGAACACCCCCTCGCGCTCCTCCTTCCACCAGCGCGCTGTCGCCAACTCCGGAACTCGTCGCTCCACCTCGCGGGCCACCGTCTGCGCCGCGAGCCGGACGAACTTGAACGGCCACCGCGGCTGGATGCGCGCATAGATGTGAAAGCCGCGCGAGCCCGAGGTCTTCGGCCATCCCGTCAGGCCGTGGTCCTCGAGCACCTCACGCGCGACGAGTGCTACGTCTACGATCTGCTGCCAGTCCACTCCCGGCATCGGATCGAGGTCGACCCTCAGCTCGTCGGGATGGGCGAGGTCGTCGGCCTGAACCGGATGGGGGTTGAGGTCGACGCAGCCCATGTTGATTGCCCACGCCAGGCCGGCGGCGTCGTGGATGACAGCCTCCTTGGCCGAGGTTCCCGACGCGTACTTGAGCTCGGCGACGTCGATGTAGTCGGGCCGCTTCTCCGGTGCGCGCTTCTGGAAGACGGCTTCCTCGGTAATGCCCTTGACGAAACGTTTGAGGATCATCGGGCGGTTGGCCACGCCGCGCAGCGCACCGTCGGCGACGGCCAGGTAGTAGTTGATCAAGTCGAGTTTGGTGACCCCGATGTCGGGGAAAACGACCTTGTCAGGGTTGGTGACGGACACCTGTTGGTCGCCCACGTCCAGCGACAAGGAAGCGCCCATCCCCTCATGGTAATTTCCCGGCCGCGCTGCGACGCGCGTCACATATGGTGGGCTCATGCCTAAGCTAACCGATCTTCCGTTGCAGGCAGCGGCCAAAGTCCAGCAGTACGCGGAGCGTGGCTCGGCAGAGCTGCACTACGCCTACAAGATGTTGGAGGCAGGCGCGTTCAAGCTTGAACCGCCGCAGAACGTCGTCGCCATGCTTGCCGACATTCGGCGCTGGGGCGAATTCGGAATGATTCCCGCGCTCAATGCACGCCGTACGCCCAACCGCGCCGCGATCATCGATGACGACGGCGAGACCACGTTCAAGGAGCTCGACGAGGCCGCACACGAGGTCGCCAACGGGCTGCTGGCGAAGGGCATCAAGGGCGGAGACGGCGTCGCGATCCTGGCCCGCAACCACCGCTGGTTCCTGATCGCGGTGTACGGGGCGGCCCGCGCCGGCGCCCGGATCATCCTGCTCAACAGCGAGTTCTCTGGACCGCAGATCAAAGAGGTCTCAGAGCGCGAGGGCGCCAAGCTGATCATCTACGACGACGAGTACTTCCAGGCGGTTTCCAAGGCGGATCCCGAACTCGGCATGCTGCGTGCGCTCGGAAAGAACCCCGACAAGGACGAACCGTCGGGCAGCACCGACGAGACGCTGGAAGACCTCGTCGCGCGCAGCTCCGGCAAGCCGGCACCCAAGGCGACGAAGCATTCGTCGATCATCATCTTGACCAGTGGCACCACCGGAACCCCCAAGGGCGCCAACCGCAGCACACCACCGTCCCTGGCCCCGATCGGCGGGGTGCTGTCGCACGTGCCGTTCAGGTCCGGCGAGGTAACGTCGCTGCCCGCGCCGATTTTCCACGCGCTCGGCTTCCTGCACGCCACCATCGCGATGATGCTCGGCGCGACGTTGGTGTTGCGGCGCCGGTTCAAGCCGCCCACCGTGCTCGAGGACATCGAGAAGCACAAGGTGACCGCGGTGGTGGTGGTCCCGGTCATGCTGTCACGCATCCTGGACGCGCTCGACGCGATGGATCACAAGCCGGATCTGTCGTCGCTGCGGATCGTGTTCGTGTCAGGGTCGCAGCTTGGCGCCGAACTGGCCCAGCGCGCGCTGAAGGATCTCGGCCCGGTTGTCTACAACCTTTACGGCTCAACGGAGATCGCTTTCGCCACCATTGCGCGTCCCAAGGATCTGTCGATCAATCCGGCCACCGTCGGACCTGTGGTCAAGGGCGTGAAGGTGAAGATCCTCGACGACAACGGCAACGAACTTCCGCAGGGCGAGGTCGGTCGGATCTTCGTCGGCAACACCTTCCCGTTCGAGGGCTACACCGGCGGCGGCCACAAGAAGATCATCGACGGGCTCATGTCGTCAGGCGACGTCGGCTACTTCGATGAGCACAACCTGCTGTACGTCAGCGGGCGCGACGACGAGATGATCGTCTCTGGCGGCGAGAACGTCTTCCCCGCCGAGGTCGAGGACCTGATCAGCGGCCACCCCGACGTCGTCGAGGCCACCGCGCTTGGCGTGGAGGACAAGGAGTGGGGTCACCGGCTGCGGGCCTTCGTGGTCAAGACCGACGGCGCCAGCATCGGCGAGGACGACATCAAGACATACGTCAAGGAGCATCTGGCCAGGTACAAGGTGCCGCGCGAGGTGGTCTTCCTCGAAGAGCTACCGAGGAATCCGACCGGGAAGATCCTGAAGCGGGAGCTGCGCGAGATCTCCGTCGGCGGAGACGACGAGAAGGCCGACGCGGAATAGTTCCCGCGGCGCACGTGGTAATACCTCCGCGTGAACATTGATCTGACCGGAAAGACGGCCCTCGTCACAGGTTCGACACAGGGCATCGGGTTGGCGATCGCCAAGGGCTTGCCGACAGCGGGGCGCGGGTCGCCGTCAACGGACGACCGGCCGAGCGCGTCGAGGAAGCCGTTGCCAAACTGCCAGGCGACGTCCTCGGCGTCGCGGCGGATGTGAGCACTGCGGGCGGCGCGATCGAGTTGCAGCGCCAGCTTCCCGACATCGACATCCTGGTGAACAACCTCGGCATCTTCGGGGCGGTGCCGGCGCGCGAGATCACCGACGAGCAGTGGCGCCCCTATTTCGAAGTGAATGTGCTTGCGGCAGCGCGGCTTATCCGCATATACCTGCCGGGAATGACCGAACGTGGTTGGGGACCCCCAATTCAGATCGCCCAGTGACTCCGCGTTGGTGATTCCCGAGGAGATGATTCAGTACGGGGTGTCGAAGACCGCGCTGCTGGCGCTGTCGCGTGGATTCGCCAAGGACGCCGCGGGCACCGGTGTCACCGTCAACTCCGTCATCGCCGGGCCGACGCACACCGCAGGCGTCGAGGAGTTCGTCTACCAACTGGTCGACAAGTCGGTGCCATGGGATGAGGCTCAGCGCGAGTTCATGCGCAAGCACCGGCCGCAGTCACTGCTGCAGCGGCTCATCGAGCCAGCCGAAATCGCCAACATGGTCACGTATCTGGCGTCGCCACTCGCCTCGGCGACGACGGGTGGGGCGCTGCGCGTCGACGGGGGGTACGTCGACTCGATCGTGCCTTAGGTGGCGTGGATCGCGGCGCCCGGAATGGACAGGCACACCAGCATGAACGTGAGCAGGAACCATCCCGCGCCCTGCCACGCCGGCCACGCGCCCTCTTCTTTCCACACCCGGTAGGTCTTCACGAACGCGCCGATCCCGCCGGCCATCAGGATCGCCGGGACGAGCGACGCAGCCACCACCGAGTCGCGCGCCGTGAATGCGTACACCGCGAACACGACGCCCGCCACCGCGACCACCGCGCATACATACATAGCGGCCTCGTGGAACGTGCCGGGTCGGTCGAACCGCTTCTCAACGTCGTGGGTCATTGATAAGCGCCGGATCACTACGGACCGTTGACGTACCAGGACAGGCACCCAGGACGGTTCCTGCAGGCAATGATCGCGTTCGCATCGGGCGCCGATCCACGGATCTTTGTGCCTTGAGGACCGGGAAGCGTGCAGCTCGGAACGTACGGACCCCACGGGAGAACGCCGTTGTAGCAGGGCTGCGCCGTCGGCGCCGCACTGCTTTGGCCAAACAAGACCGTCGGCGCAATCACAAAGGCGAGCGCGGCTGCTCCGGTTACGACAAAACGCACCATGGGTCGTACGGAGGTGCTCATATCTACTACTAACGACGAGCGACTACCTGACTATTTCGATGGTAGACCTGTTTTCTACGCAACAGTTAGTAATCGATCGCCTCGATCAACGGCGACGGCTCGTCCATCAGCGCCCAGAACCGGTCACGGATCGCCACGGTGATCGGACCCGGTGTGCCATCGCCGAGAGGTTCGCCGTCAAGCGTGTTGACCGGGGTGACACCGCCCGCAGTGGTGACCGCCATCAGCTCGTCCGCGTCGTACAACTCGTAGCTGGTGGCGTCGCGCAGGCTGGCCTCGATACCCATGGCGTCTGCGAGTTCGAACACTGTCTTGCGGGTAATGCCAGGCAATGCGTTTCGGGATGGCGATGCGATCTTGCCGTCCTTGACGATGACGACGTTGAAGCCCGGGCCCTCGGCCACACAGTTGTCGGCGTCCATCAGGATCGCCGTGCGCGCGCCGCGGTCCTTGGCCTCGAAGCTCGCCGCCGTCAGGTCTCCCCACTGGTAATTCTTGATTGTCGGGTCGACGGTGTTGCGGCCGGCCCGTCGCACGTGGCGTGGCACGATCGCCGTCGTGCCGAAGATCTGCACGTGCGGTGGAAACGCCCACAGAAACGGAATCGCGTAGATGTAGACCTGGTGGGTGAGCTTGGACAAATCCTTCTCGCCCTTGCGTTTTCCGTACCCGCGGGTAACCGTCAGGTTGACGAACGACTCCCGCAGCTGCGACATGGCCACGCAGCGTTTCGTGATCTCGGCCAGCTCGTCCTTGCTGTATCCGGGATCGAGTCGCAGCTTTCGTGCCCCGTCAAGGAGCCGGTCCAGGTGGTCACCGAGTCGGAAGATGTTGCCGTGCCACACATGTGCGACCGTGTAGGTGAGGTCGGAGTGGCCGAAACCGGTGTCGAAGATCGAAATCCGCGCGTCCGACGCCGGGAGGTATTCGCCTTCGATCCATGCCACCCCGCCGGCGTACGGGCTCGAGCTGTCGAGCTCGTAGTCGCTGTACTGGATCACCGAACCGGGTGGGGTGTCCTCGCGGATGGCACCCGGTTCGACGGCGACGAGGTTGCTCGCGCCGAGGTCTGTTGCAGTCATTGCGTGACAAGTCCTTTCAGGAATCAGGAGAGATGAGACTTGGCGAAGTCGGGGCCCGCATCACCGGATTGCAGTCGGCTGCGCAGTCCGGTCACCGCCCACAGCGCGGCGAGCACCACCAGGCCGAGGAAGACATAACCGTTGCCCGCGAATTGGGGCAGGAAGATCAGCGCTGCGCACACCAGGATGAAGCAAATGATGCCGAGGATGTAGACCGGCATCCGCGCCCGACCGAGGTCGAAGGTTCCGGGTTCCGCCGCCGGAATGGTGCCGCGGCGGTGACCGATGATCAAGGCGATGGTTTGCAGCAGGTAGGTGGTGAAGACCGCCAGCGACGACAACCCGATGATGAGCAGGAAAGCCCTCTCGCTGACCAGCGCCGAGAGCAACAGGAGCGTCGAGAGGCTGAACAGGCCGAGCACCGCATACGTGGGTGTGCGGTTGCTCGGGGATACGTGCCGCCAGATGTGCGAGAACGGCAGCATGTTGTCGCGGGCCATCGAGTAGGTCAGTCGCGTGGCTACCAGTATGTTGGCCAGGATGCAGGCCATGACATTGGTCAGCGCCACGGCGACAACGATTTTCGTGACGACCGGGCCCACCTGCTGAGTGATGATCTCCTCGATCGGGGCCGAGGAGGCGGCAGCGACGGCGTCCTGATCGCGGATCGCCAGGACGTAGACGACGTACATCAGGAATTCGATGATGATCGAGGTGGCCAATGCGTAGAACATTGTGCGGGGAATGACGTGCCGGGCGTTGACCGTTTCCTCGGCGACGTCGGCACTGGCTTCCACACCGATCAGCCCGAAGAACGGACCAAGTGAGGCCGCCAGCCACGCCAAGATGTAGGCGGTGTTGCCGTCTGAGGTGCCACCGGTGAACAGCACCGAGATCGGCTGGTGATTGTTCGGCGAGGAGAAAGCGACGATCGCCACCAGAATGGTGGCACCGACGGTGATGACGAGTTCGAGGCTGACGCCGATGTTGTTGACCATCGTGGCGAACCGCACGCCGTAGAGGTTCACGAGCATGCATACGGCCATCACGCCGATGGCGACGAGGATCTGCGCGGTTTGCGTCATGGCCCAGCCGAACAGTCCGCCGAGATAACCGGACAGGATGAATCCCACACCTGTCATGCCGCAGACCCATCCGGCCAGGGCCATTATGCCGGTGAACCACGCGAGGTTGGAGCCGTGGATGCGGCTCGTCCACTGGTACGCGTAGCCGGCCAACGGGATCTTCGCGGTCAGATCGGCCGCGATGACGACCCAGACGACGAACACTGCACCTGCGAGCAGCAGCGTCCATACGAAGGGTGCGCCCGCGGTGAAGTACCCGGCACCGAAGCCGGTGAACACCGCCGTGGTCGCACTGATCGTCGCAAAGCCGATGGCGAACGACGCGAGTCGGCCGACCGAGCGGTCGAGCTTCTGTGTGTATCCGAATTGGGCCAGCCGGGCGTCCTCGTCGTCCATCGGCGCCGCAGGCGTAACGGGTGAGGCGGTGTCAGTCATGCTGTGAGGAAACCCGACTCAGCCCTGTCCAGGGAAATTCCAAATTCTGATGTACTGATAAGCCCTCTTTATCAATAGTCGGTCGCCGGGCGCTCGATGGCGTGGCCCTCGCCAAAGCTCCACTCTTCGCGGACGTGCCGCACCAACTGCGCGGCCTCGCGGCTCAGACCGGCCGGGTGCCAGGCGAGTGCCGTGTAGTTGCGCGGGCGGTCGACGATCGGCACGTAGGCGATGCCCTGCCGGTTGTACAGCCGTGCGCTGGCCTCGCTGGTGAAGCTGATGCCGAGCCCTCGCGCGATGGTCGTCGTCTCCTCTTCGTAGGTGGCGGCGACGGCCGCGATGGTCGGCGGTTTGCCGTCGCGCGCGTCCATCGCCATCCAGTAGTCACGCCATCTGCCTGCGCTGGCTGGGGCGACGACGATGGGGTCATCGAGCAACTCGGCGATCGCGAGCTCGGACCGGCCCGCCAGCGGATGATCCCGCGGCAGGCACGCGACCCAGTTCTCGGCATCGAGGATGAACATCCGGTGTTCGGGCAGATCCACCGGCGGCCTGATGATCGCCACCTCGGTGGTGCCGTCGGCCAGGCCGGCGGTCGGATCAGAGAAGTCGAATTCCCTTGGCTCCAAGGTGATTTCCGGATAGGCGTCTTCGAAGTGCCGCACCATCCGGAACAGCAGGTCCGCGCCGGTGCCGATCAAGTAGCCCAACCTGATCCGGCGGTAGTGCGCGGACAGATCGATCAAGTCGTCGACCGTGGCGTCGATCCCACGCAGGGCGTCGCGCACCTTCGGTAACCAGGCCCCGCCGAGTTCGGTCAGCGCCACCTCACGGGTGGTGCGGGTGAACAACATGACACCCAGCTGATGCTCGAGCTGTTTGATCGCCGTCGACAGTGCGGGCTGCGTGATGAACAGCCTCTCGGCGGCGCGCCGGTAGTTCAGCTCCTCGCCCAGCACGGCGAAGTAGCGCAGCTGGCGCAGCGTGACGTCACCGCTCGTGGGCGTTCCCTTCCGCGAGATTGCAGTGAGGGCTGTGATTCTCCGCCGACCACAACCCTGAGTGCAGTTACGCGTCGCGGGGCAGTCCCAGCAGCCGCTCGGCGATGATGTTGAGCTGCACCTCCGACGTGCCGCCGTAAATCGTGGTGGCCCGGCTGGCCAGCAGCATCTGCGCCCACCTGCCGGGGAGCTGTTCGGGATCGCCGATCGCGCC
>JAVRPX010000578.1:0-4593 GCA_032161985.1 Mycobacterium sp. | reverse complement strand
GCGTTCGTCGACGACGAGCAGCGCGCCGCGCTGAACGGGATCGTCCACCCGCTGGTGGGCCAGCGGCGCCTCGAGATCATCGAGTCGGTGTCCGACGATGCTGTGGTGGTCGAGGACATCCCGTTGCTCGTCGAGACCGGAATGGCGCCGATGTTCCCGCTTGTCGTGGTGGTTACCGCCCCCATAGAAACTCGAGTGACGAGGGTCGTTAAGCGGGGTATGGACGAGGTCGACGCGCGGGCGCGCATCAAGGCACAGGCGTCCGAGGAACAGCGCCGCGCGATCGCCGATGTGCTGCTGGACAATTCGGGCTCGCAAGAGCAGCTCGTCGAGAAGGCACGCGACGTCTGGTACAACCGAGTGCTGCCGCTCGGGGACAACATCCGCGCAAGGCGTGTTGCTGAGCACAAGCTGGAGTTGGTCCCGTACAAGCCGCAGTGGCTCGACGATGCGCAACGCATCATCAAACGCCTCCAAACGGCTTGTGGTGCAAAGGCGTTACGCGTCGACCATATCGGCTCAACCGCGGTGCCCGGGCTGGACGCCAAGGACGTCATCGATATCCAGGTGACGGTTGCCTCGCTGGATATCGCCGACGAGATCGCGGGTGCGCTGGCCGACGTGGGCTATCCGCGTATTGAGCAGATCACCACCGATACGCCCCACGAAGGCGATCCGGCATTGTGGGGCAAGCGAATTCACGGAGCTGCCGATCCAGGGCGGCCCGCCCGCGTCCATCTCCGCGTCGACGGCTCGCCGAATCAACAGTTTGCGTTGTTGTTCACCGACTGGCTTAAGGCTAACCCCGCTGTGCGCGAAGAGTATCTGGCGATCAAGCGAAAGGCTCTCGAGGTGCCGCACTACACCGAGGCCAAGGAGCCGTGGTTCGCCGAAGCGTACGGGCGTGCCCGGGAATGGGCCGGGATCACCGGGTGGCGGCCTTAGCCGTCAGGCGGCCGGTGGCGGAGCTTGAGCCGCTGGGGGCGCTCCCGCCGGGTTGGCAGGTACGGCGGTTTCACCGCCGATAGGTGTGTCCAGCGGGGCGCCGCATTGGATCACACCGTATTGCGGGTCGTCCTTGGGGCGGAGCAACCGCGGTGCGATGAACTGATCGGCCTGCGCGACGATCTGGTCGTCGACCAGGATCTCGCAGTGCAGGTTCGATCCATACGGCCACTGGATCGACAGTTCCATCCCCGCCTGCTTGGGGTCGGCCAGAACCGTGTTCACCTCGAACGTGCTTCCCGGCAGAAGCGTTGGCTGTTCGCTGTTGACGTTGTTGTCGTCGATCTTGTACGCGACGATCGCTCCCCGGGATGTCCCTTCCGCGCGTGCCTTGTACGTGACGTTGTGCTGCAGCCCATCCGCGGGAGCGGGCTGTACCTCGGTCTGGGGTCCGGGATCCGGGTCTGCGAATGCCGTCGCCGGGCTTAGCTGCGCGCTGGCCCCGAGCACTGCAATGGCAGCGATTGCCAGCCATCCGCGCTTGGTCGAGCTCATGACAGCCGACATTACAACCCTCGCGCTGGGGGAAGCACATCGTTGCCCGGCGGCCGACGGTGAACGGCGTGGTCGCGCCCGCCAAGACCTGCAGTTATTTGCCATCACACGGTCATCGATGCGACGCGGTCGACCGTTACCTCCGCGAGGCGCTGATCACGCCGGTTGGCGCCCGACACGCCAGCTCAGCCCCATGCCGCTGCTGGCCAGCCATCGGTCGAGGTCGTAGTCGTGCCTGGACAGGCCGCCGATCGCGGCGACGGCCGTCTGCACCGCCTGTTCGCCGTCTTCCGGGGTCAGCAGGCCGTGGCGGACGGCGGTCAGCAGCTCGTCGACGTCGGACAGCTCCACGCCTGCGCCGGTCCGCACGACGAGATCCAGGTAGTGGTCCTCCGCGTGCCACGAGGTCGCGCCCGGCGTGAATCGGCCGACGTCGAGGTAATAGTCCTGGTCGAGTTCGTGGCCGGGGTTGAAGTGGAACACCGTGGCCCGCAGCCCGAGCGACGGCAGAAGCCACGACTCTATGTAGTGGAACTGGGCGCGGCCGGGAGTGGGCCGCGCCATGTACAGGCCCCACGGCTCGACGGCATAGACGTCGACGGCCCGCACGATGCCCTTCGGATCGGTGTTGGTGCGGTCGACTAGGTCGAACGTTTCGTGCTTGGGAGCGTGGATGTCTATGAGGATAGTGGCGCTGGAACAGAACATGTCGGTGACGGGTTCTACCCTGGTGAATATGGCTTTCGCTACCGAACATCCCGTGCTTGCGCACTCGGAGTACCGCGCCGTCGATGACATCGTCCGGGTCGGCGGACACTTCGAGGTGGTCAGCGAGCACGAACCCGCCGGTGATCAGCCTGCCGCCATCGAGGAGCTGGAACGACGGATCACGGCGGGGGAGCGCGACATCGTGCTGCTGGGTGCCACCGGCACAGGCAAGTCGGCGACCACCGCATGGTTGATCGAGCGGTTGCAGCGGCCCACCCTGGTGATGGCGCCCAACAAGACGCTGGCCGCCCAGCTCGCCAACGAGCTGCGAGAGATGTTGCCGCACAACGCTGTCGAGTACTTCGTCTCGTACTACGACTACTACCAGCCCGAGGCGTACATCGCGCAGACCGACACCTACATCGAGAAGGACAGCTCGATCAACGACGACGTGGAGCGGCTGCGTCACTCGGCGACGTCGAGCCTGCTGTCACGCCGCGACGTGGTCGTGGTCGCGTCGGTGTCCTGCATCTACGGCCTGGGTACGCCGCAGTCTTACCTGGACCGATCCGTCGAGCTGAACGTCGGTGACGAGGTGCCGCGGGACGGGCTGTTGCGGCTCCTGGTCGATGTGCAGTACACCCGCAATGACATGGCGTTCACCCGCGGGTCGTTCCGGGTCCGCGGCGACACCGTCGAGATCATCCCGTCGTACGAGGAACTCGCGGTACGCATCGAGTACTTCGGCGACGAGATCGAGGCGCTCTACTACATGCACCCGTTGACCGGCGACGTCGTGCGCAAGGTCGACTCACTCCGGGTCTTCCCGGCCACCCACTACGTGGCGGGTCCGGAGCGCATGGCGCACGCAATCTCCACGATCGAACAGGAACTCGAGGAGCGGCTGGCCGAACTGGAAGGCCAGGGCAAGCTGCTGGAGGCGCAGCGGCTGCGGATGCGGACCAACTACGACGTCGAGATGATGCGCCAGGTCGGGTTCTGCTCGGGCATCGAGAACTCCTCGCGGCACATCGACGCCCGGCCTGCGGGTTCGGCGCCGGCCACCCTGCTCGACTACTTCCCGGACGATTTCCTGCTCGTCATCGACGAGTCGCATGTCACGGTGCCGCAGATCGGCGGCATGTACGAGGGCGACATCTCCCGCAAGCGCAACCTCGTCGACTTCGGCTTCCGGCTGCCGTCGGCCATCGACAACCGGCCGCTGACCTGGGAGGAGTTTGCCGACCGGATCGGGCAGACGGTGTACCTCTCGGCGACACCAGGGGCCTATGAGCTCACCCAGACCGCGGGTGAGTTCGTCGAGCAGGTGATCCGCCCGACGGGCCTGGTGGACCCCAAGGTCGTCGTCAAGCCGACCAAGGGGCAGATCGACGACCTGATTGGCGAGATCCGCAAGCGCACCGAGCGCGACGAGCGTGTTCTGGTCACCACGCTCACCAAGAAGATGGCCGAAGACCTCACCGACTACCTGCTCGAATTGGGCATCCGGGTGCGTTACCTGCACTCCGAGGTCGACACGTTGCGCCGCGTCGAGTTGTTGCGGCAACTGCGGCTCGGCGAGTACGACGTGCTGGTCGGCATCAACCTGCTCCGGGAGGGTCTCGACCTGCCCGAAGTGTCGCTGGTGTCGATCCTGGACGCCGACAAGGAGGGCTTCCTGCGGTCATGGCGAAGCCTGATCCAGACCATCGGTCGCGCAGCGCGAAACGTGTCCGGCGAAGTACACATGTACGCCGACAAGATCACCGACTCGATGCGGGAAGCCATCGACGAGACCGACCGCAGGCGCGCCAAGCAGGTCGCCTACAACCAGGAGCACGGCATCGACCCGAAGCCGTTGCGAAAGAAGATCGCAGACATCCTCGATCAGGTTTATCGCGAAGCCGACGACGTCGAGGTGGGCGGGTCGGGCCGCAACTCATCGCGTGGCCGTCGCGCCCAGGGTGAGCCCGGCCGGGCCGTCAGCGCAGGCATCATCGAGGGTCGCGACACGTCGAACATGCCGCGGGCCGAGCTCGCCGACCTGATCAAGGATCTGACCGAGCAGATGATGGCCGCCGCGCGCGACCTCCAGTTCGAGCTCGCGGCACGAATCCGCGACGAGATTCATGACCTGAAGAAGGAATTGCGCGGCATGGACGCCGCGGGCCTGAAATGAGCCGGCACGTATTGACCTCAACATTGGTTGAGCTCATACGGTGACGACGTGACCAATACCGCGACGGTTACCACGGGCAGCTGGCGTGAGCTGTTGGGCCCGAAAACCCTTGGGGCCTCGACCGTGCTCGCGGGCGGTGTGGCGCTGTACGCCACGAACGAGTTCCTCACCATCAGCCTGATGCCCAGCGCGGTCGCCGACATCGG
>JAVRPX010000577.1:0-4518 GCA_032161985.1 Mycobacterium sp. | reverse complement strand
GCGGATGCCTGGCAGTAGTTCTTCAGCTGAGGCTGACGTCCACATGTTGTCGGCGATGTACCGGTGCCCCTTCGGGTAATTGGTCATGACGGCCGTGTACCAGCTTGCCAGACTTGTCGGCGCATAGGGAACGTTGATCATCGCCTTATCGGCGACCGGGCAGGTGCCAAGCAGGGCAAGTGCTTTCGCCGCCTCCCCTTCTGATTCGGCGAAGACCGGCGAGGCGATCGTGATAGCGGGGCGTTCGATCCCGGCTGCCGGAAAGGAGCGCGTGGTGAGGATTTGCAGTTCCACGCGGTCGTCGATCTCGGGGCTGATGGAGCGCCCCCAGGTGAACACCTCGTCGGCGAGCTCGATCGGGTACATGTACAGACAGGTGCCCAAGACGGCCGGGCGCGGGTGAATCCGCAGTTTGAACGACGTGACCACACCGAAGAAGCCAGGGCCCGAGCCGCGGGCCGCCCAGTACAGGTCAGAGTGGTTCTCGGCGTCACAGTAGATCTGTTCACCCTCGGCAGTGACGACCTCCAGTCCGAGGACGTTCTGACACGCCGGTCCGACGACCTTGCTGTTCCAGCCGTATCCGCCCTGCAGCAGATAGCCGCCGAGGCCAATGCCTTCGCAGTGGCCCGAAGGGAAGAAGAGCCCTTGTGAATCGAGTTCGGTCGCAAAGCCGCTGGCGCTCTTGCCCGGCCCGACGTCCGCGGTCATCCGATCTGGGTCGACGGTGCAATGGTCGAGGCGGCTGACGTCGAGCAGCAAACCGCCGTCCCGCAGGTGACTGGCCGCCCAGCTGTGCCCCCCCGAACGCACCCCGACCTTATGGCCATTCGCGCGCGCATAGCGGATCGCCGCGACCACGTCGTCGGTGTCGTGAGCCTGTACGATCACGTCGGGAAAGCGGTCCGGCAGAAGGCCATTCCATACCGTCGCGCGACGGGCGTCTTCGTATCCTTCCGTACCACGGAAGTAGTACTTTTCGACGGAAAGCAAAACCATTGCGTCCCCTTTGATTTCGGACAGCAGCGTTGGCTGCCGGTCGGATGAGCATCGGCAGCGTTTGACTGCGTTTCTCGGTAACTTGCGCTATGGGTGGCTTTGCGGCGACATCGCCGCAGCGACCAGATGCTTTGCGCCCATTAGCAACTTCTTTCCGAGTGCCGGCCTAATCCTCCGGCTTCTAGTGACACGACTGGTGAGTAGCTTCTGTTCATCGCAAGTGGTCGACGTCACAGACTGCGCCGTGGAGCGTCCTCCGGCGTCGGCCGAACCTGGGCATGACCTGTTGTTGTGCTGTGCGGAGCCTGGGATTTTTGGTCGAAATGATTGCCCTTAAGCCGACATTTGCAGTCAACTGACCTCAATGTGTGCGAGGGTGACTGCTCCCCCGCGATGGAATCGGTTGACAGGTAGGCCGCGATCTCACGGGCTAGTGGCGTGGCGTTGAGGCGAATCGCGCGGAGTGGGCCATTTGGCGGAATGCCGTAGCCGATCGCGAACATTCCATCGCCGATGTGCGAGGCGAATCCGCCGCGCGGTTTGCCGCGTTCGTCGAGGACGCCGAGGTGGCCGACCAATGCGTCGAGATCCATGCTGAAGCCGGTCGCGGCGATGATCACCGCCGGCGGTATGCGGCTGCCGTCGGCGAGGATGACACGATCGGGTTCGACCGCCTCCACGGCAGCGACAACCTCGACGCGGCCGGCCCGCACGGCGTCTACAAGCTCGTCGGCCAGCGTCGGAATGCGGCCTGTCTGTTCCACCGTCGCCTTCAGGCCGAGCGGCGGCTGGTTGAAGCCGTAGGCCGACAGGTCGCCCCACATCAGGCGCTCGGAGAAGCCGATGATCGGATCGACCGCACCCGCAGGCGCCCAGGCGAAGAGCTCCAGCAGGATGTCCGATGGAAACGGTCCGATCGCGCGCCGCACGAGATGTGGCGGTGTCCGGACCGCAAGCCAGATCCGGCGCGCGCCGTTGTTGGCGAGCTGGACGGCGATGTCGGCGGCCGAATTCCCTGCGCCCACCACGAGGACGTCGCGGTCGCGGAAGGGCCAAGCGTTCTTGAAATTGCCGGAGTGAACGAGCTCGCCGCTGAAGTGACTCAGCCCTGGCCATACAGGGATGGTGGGCGTGCGGTAGTTGCCCGTGGCGAGGACGATTGCCCGTGTTCGGATTTCGCCTGACGATGTGTCGAGTCGCCAGCCGTCTCCGATGCGGTCGACCCCGTCGACTTCACAGCCCAGCTCGAGCGTGATGTTCTGCCGCCGCACGTAGCTGTCGAAGTAGCGAACCATGTCATCGCGCGTTGGCCAACGGCCGGCGGTCAACGGAATCCGCTGTCCGGGAAGATGCGACAAGAACCCGGCGGTGTTGAGGCGGAAGTTGTCATAGCGCGTGCGCCACGAAATTGCCGGCGCCGGTGCTCGGTCGATAACGAGGGTTTCGACGCCGTGCTGATGCTCGAGTTGACGTGCGACGGCGAGACCGGCGGGGCCTGCCCCGATGACAACAGCGTCGTGGCCGTCGTGGATCTGTGTGGTCATAGGGACCTTTCTGATAGCAACGTGAGCGCCGATTGCAAGCCGTCGGAGAATTGAGCGGTCTGGCGTACCGGTGCGTCGTGGTCCGCGGCGACGTCGACGTGCGGACAGCCCAAATACCTGGCCAGCGCCCGCTGGTGTCCTGGCGGCATCCGCCGGTCATTGGTCAGCACGATCACAGCGGACGGTATCGACGGCGGAGGTGTGTTGCGCACATCGAATTGGGTCAACTGCCTTGCGGCGCTCCACAGTTGGACCGGCGCGACGCAGGCAGTGTGGGCGGCGGTGACGATTTCACCGCCGCGTGCGCCTGCGGCGTGGGCGAGCAGTTCGCGACGGCCAATCGCTGCCGACAGCGCTCCGACGGCCGCCGCCACCGTCAACCCGCTCCGCAGGTAGCGGTCGTTCCAGCAGGCCCCCGCGCCGCTGAGTACCAGACCTGCAAAGCAGTTCGGCTCACGCTGGGCGGCGTATATCGCAGTGGCGGCACCGAGAGAGTGGCCGATAAGGACCGGTTTTTCCGGCCCCAACGCCTCGGCCGCGGCATGGACCGTCGTCCGGGCATGCTCCCACGTAAACGAGGTATCCCGGGAGTTCCCGTGCCCAGGCAGGTCCGGTGCCGCGACGCGATGGCCCGATCCCCGAAGCGATTCGGCGAGTGAGGTCCATGACATCGCTCCCGTCGAGCCCAAAGGGTGCAGCAGCACCAGCGGTGGAGCAGCGACGAGCACACGTGCAGACGATTTTGACAGAGGTACTCCCCCGGCGATTACTGAACAAGAGCGGCATGACTCCATCGTCACGATTTCCCGCCAGTAACACGATGCAGACCCGTGTGTGGTTCAACGGCCATGGCAGAGATCTTTTGCTGTGCAACCAGTTACGGACACGTCTTTCCTGGTGACGTCATGCATCCGTAAGGCGTAGGGCTCGAGGGTCGAGCAAGCGACGTAGCCGCTGGGCGGTGTCTGTGGATGGTATGGGGATGAAGGTCACAAGGCGCAGACTCGGATGATCCGAGGGCACCAGGGTGTGTTGCTCCAGGTGAAGGTCGCCGACCTCGTGGTGGCGGAACAGGCGCTCGCGTGAGGGCAGTGTTTCGACGTCGTAGCTCTCCCACGCGGCCCGGAACGCTTCACTGGTCTGGAGAAGCCGACTGACAAGGTCGGCGAAGGGCGGCTCGCCAAGCCGGGCACCGGCCTCGCCCCGAAACGACGCGACGTTGTGCAGGCCGGTGCGTTCCCAGTCCGGCATCAGCGACCGCAGGTAGGGGTCGGTGAAAAGCAGCCATAGAAAGTTGCGGTCGGCTGCGGCGACTGTTGCGACGTTCGGGTACAGCGCCTCGTAAACGGCGTTCCAAGCCAATATGGCCCAGTCGGGGGCGATAACCAACGCCGGGTAGTCCGCGAGGGCGTCGAGCAGCCGCTGCACGTGAGCAGGGACGGTGCCCGGACTCGGGTCTTCGGCAGGTTGAGGCGCGCTGTGCCCGGCCAGCGCCGATAGGTAGACATGCTCCGCGTGCGACAACCGCAGGGTCCGGGCAAGCGAGTCGACGACCTGCCGGGACGGGGTGACGTCGCGTCCCTGTTCGAGCCACGTGTACCAGGTGACACTGACACCCGCCAGGTACGCCACCTCCTCACGACGCAGCCCGCGAGTCGTCCGGCCGGCGATTTGGGGTAGGCCGAGGTGGGCGCGTACAAGCTGACGCCGGCGGCTTGTCAGGAACTGGCCCAACATGGCGGCGTTGTTCTTCATTTGTTGCGCCTCAGCATTTTGATAGGGCGCGCGGGAAACCCATTCGGTGGTTTCCCGTCGCTGCATACACATTTACCGGTCTGCCAGATCTTGTCGCCCCCGGTGCCACCCATCTTCGCACCCCAGCTAGCTGGAACCGGTGCCTGGCTGCCGGACCTGTTAGAGCTCTTTGGCCTGGTCAACGGCATGTCCAGGTTGTTTGGGATGCGCCGAGGTCGAG
>JAVRPX010000576.1:0-5770 GCA_032161985.1 Mycobacterium sp. | reverse complement strand
ATCTGGGTGGTGTCGCCCGAATGCTGGCGCCTAAACACGAATGGATTGCGATGTGCTGGGCATCCCGAGTGGATGATTCGCCCTGACCCGGCCGTCGCGGAATGCGCGGGCCTGACGTACGTCACTGATGCCGAGCCCGGCATCACCAGGGAACGACGCAAGGACGGCTGGGTCTACCGGCGCCCAGACGGCCACGTCATCACCGACCCACGTGAACGCGCCCGCATCGACGCGATCGGCGTCCCGCGGGCCTGGACCGACGTGTGGATCAGCCCGATCCCGGACGGACACATTCTCGCCACCGGCCGGGATTCGCGCGGTCGCAAGCAGTACATCTATCACCCGCGCTGGCGCGAATTGCGCGACCGCACGAAGTTCCACCGGGTGGGGCATTTCGGGCGGGCGCTGCCAGGAGTACGGCGGCGGATCGAACACGACATGGACCTGCCCGGACTGCCTCGCGAGAAGGTCCTCGGCGCGGTGCTGCGCCTGATGGACATGACGTTGATCCGCATCGGCAACGACGAGTGCGCCCGGCAGAACCAGCACTACGGCCTGACCACCCTGCGTCACGACCACGTCCGGTTCGACGACCCGACCACGGTGATGTTCGAGTTCCGGGCCAAGTCCGGAAAGGAACAACGCGTGAGGCTGTCCGACCCGCGGTTGGCCGAGATCGTGCACG
The DNA here is from genome assembly GCA_032161985.1 of Mycobacterium sp. Classification (GTDB taxonomy): domain Bacteria; phylum Actinomycetota; class Actinomycetes; order Mycobacteriales; family Mycobacteriaceae; genus Mycobacterium. The sequence goes on along the minus strand of JAVRPX010000576.1, from coordinate 5,085 downwards.
CCTGCCACGAGTTGCCCGGCCAGAAGCTCTTCGCCTACATCGACGACGCCGGCCGGGTCGTCCACATCGGCTCGGCCGACGTCAACGCCTACCTGCGCGCGATCGCCCGGGCGATCTTCACTGCCAAGGACTTTCGCACCTGGGGCGGCACCGTCACTGCTGCGGACGCGCTGGTCCACATCGGCCCGGCCCGGTCGCCGACCGATGCCAAACGCAAGATCAACAAGGCCATCGACGCGGCCGCCGAACGGCTCAACAACACCCGCGCGGTGTGCCGGAAGAACTACGTCGACCCACGGGTACCCGACGCTTATTTGGACGGGTCACTGCCGGGCGTGGTATTCCGCGCCAGGAAACGGCCGCGGTTGTCGCGCCCGGAATCCGGCGTCCTTCTCCTGGCCGAGGAGCGGCCGTTGCTTGAGGTCAGCGCATCTTGAAGTTCGGGGCGCGCTTCTCCTTGAACGCCAGCGGGCCTTCCTTGGCGTCGTCGGACACGAACACCTCGATACCGATCTTGGTATCGATCTTGAAGGCGTCGTTCTCGTGCAGGCCCTCGGTCTCGTGGATGGTCCGCAGGATCGCCTGCACCGCAAGCGGACCATTGCGGTTGATCACCTCGGCGATCTCCAGCGCCTTCTCCAGCGCCGAGCCGTCCGGTACGACATAGCCGATCAGGCCCATCGCCTTGGCCTCTGCGGCCGTGATGTGCCTGCCGGTCAGCAGCAGATCGCAGGCCACCGTGTAGGGGATCTGGCGCGCCAGCCGCACCGCCGAGCCGCCCATCGGATACAGGCTCCACTTGGCCTCGGAGATCCCGAACTTGGCACTCTCGCCGGCGATGCGGATGTCGGTGCCCTGCAGGATCTCGGTGCCGCCGGCGATAGCCGGGCCCTCGACGGCCGCGATCAGCGGCTTGGTCAGCCGCCGCCCCTTGAGCAGGGAATCGATGCGCGACGGGTCGTAGCTGCCGTCCTTGAACGAATCGCCCGGCGGCTTGGCGGTGGCCGCCTTGAGGTCCATGCCCGAGCAGAAGTACCCGCCCGCGCCGGTCAGGATGCAGCTGCGGATCTCGGGATCGTTGTCGACGCGGTCCCACGCCTCGACCATGATCGAGAGCATCTCGGTGGAAAGCGCGTTGCGCGCCTCGGGCCGGTTCAGCGTCAGGATCAGGGTGTGTCCGCGCTGCTCAACGATGGCGTCGGGGCCCTTTTCGGTGTTTTCTACGTCACTCACGGGCCGGTCGCCTTCCTGCCTCAAACCCACAAACTTGAATGAAAATGTAACACGTTCTAGTTTAGGTTCTGTGGCCCTGAACATTGCCGACCTCGCCGAGCACGCCATCGACGCTGTGCCTGACCGTGTCGCCCTCATCTGCGACGACGAGCAGCTCACCTACGCCCAGTTGGAGGAGAAGGCGAATCGCCTCGCCCACTATCTCATCGACCAGGGCGTCAAGAAGGACGACAAGGTCGGGCTGTACTGCCGCAACCGCATCGAAATCGTCATCGCGATGCTCGGCATCGTCAAGGCCGGCGCGATCCTCGTCAACGTCAACTTTCGCTACGTCGAGGGCGAACTGAAGTACTTGTTCGAGAACTCCGACATGGTCGCCCTGGTGCACGAACGCCGCTACGCCGACCGTGTCGCCAACGTGCTGCCCGAGACACCGAACGTCAAGACGATTCTCGTCGTCGAGGACGGCAGCGACGACGATTTCCAGCGCTACGGCGGCGTGGAGTTTTACGCGGCGTTGGAGCAGGGCGCACCCGAACGCGACATCGGCGAGCGCAGCGCAGACGACATCTACCTGCTCTACACCGGCGGCACCACTGGCTTCCCCAAGGGCGTGATGTGGCGCCACGAGGACATCTACCGGGTTCTGTTCGGCGGCACCGACTTCGCGACGGGTGAGTTCATCAAGGACGAGTACGACCTCGCCAAGACGGCCGCGGAGAACCCGCCGATGATCCGCTACCCGATCCCGCCAATGATCCACGGTGCCACGCAGTCGGCTACCTGGATGTCGATCTTTGCCGGCCAAACCACCGTGCTGGCACCGGAATTCGATGCAGACGCGGTCTGGCGTGCGATCCATCAGCACAAGGTCAACATGCTGTTCTTCACCGGTGATGCGATGGCCCGACCGCTGCTCGACGCGTTGGAGGCAGCACAGGACCCCGGGCGGGAAGATGAGGCATACGACCTGTCGTCGCTGTTCGTGCTCGCGAGCACCGCGGCGCTGTTCTCGGCAAGCATCAAGGACAGGCTGCTCGACCTGCTGCCCGACCGATTCATCACCGACTCCATCGGCTCTTCGGAGACCGGGTTCGGTGGCACCAGCGTCGTCGCCAAGGGGCAGTCGCACGCAGGCGGTCCGCGGGTCAGCATCGATCATCGCACCGTCGTCCTCGACGAGGACGGCAACGAGGTGAAGCCAGGCTCCGGCATTCGCGGCGTCATCGCGAAGAAGGGCAACATCCCTGTCGGCTACTACAAGGACGAAGAAAAAACCCGGCAGACCTTCCGAACCTATAACGGTGTGCGCTACGCGATTCCGGGAGACTACGCGGAGGTCGAGGCAGACGGCACCGTCACGATGCTCGGCCGTGGCTCGGTGTCGATCAACAGCGGCGGCGAGAAGATCTATCCCGAAGAGGTGGAGGCCGCACTTAAGGGGCATCCCGACGTGTTCGACGCCTTGGTGGTCGGTGTCCCCGACCCGCGCTTCGGTCAGCACGTGGCCGCTGTCGTACATGCTCGCGAGGGTACTCGGCCGACGCTGGCCGAACTCGACGCGTTCGTCCGCAAGGAGATCGCGGGATACAAAGTGCCGCGCAGTCTTTGGTTCGTCGACGAGGTGAAGCGCTCACCGGCTGGCAAGCCCGACTACCGCTGGGCCAAGGACCAGACCGAGGAACGGCCTGCCGACGACGTGCACGCCAACCATGTGGGAACGCCGTCCTGATGCGAACCGAGCTTTGTGACCGCTTCGGCATCGACTATCCGATCTTCGTCTTCACACCATCGGAGAAGGTCGCCGCCGCGGTCAGCAAGGCCGGCGGACTCGGCGTGCTTGGCTGCGTGCGGTTCAACGAGGCCGACGACCTCGAGGCCGTGCTGCATTGGATGGACGAGAACACCGACGGCAAGCCTTACGGCGTCGACATCGTCATGCCCGCCAAGGTGCCCGCCGAGGGCACGGCCGTCGACATCAATAAGCTGATCCCGCAGAGCCATCGCGACTTCGTCGCTAAAACCCTTGCCGATCTTGGTGTTCCGCCGCTACCCGATGACGAAGAGCGCAACGAAGGCGTCCTCGGGTGGCTGCATTCGGTGGCGCGCTCACACGTCGAGGTGGCGCTCAAGCATCCGATCAAGCTGATCGCCAACGCACTTGGCTCCCCCCCGCGCGACGTCATCGACCAGGCGCACGAGCACGGCGTGCCGGTGGCGGCGCTGGCGGGAAGCGCCAAGCATGCGCAACGGCATGTCGAGAACGGCGTCGACATCGTCGTCGCGCAGGGCCATGAGGCCGGTGGACACACCGGCGAGATCGGGTCGATGGTGCTGTGGCCGGAAATCGTTGACGCAGTCGGGGGGAAGGCGCCGGTGCTGGCCGCGGGCGGGATCGGTACCGGTCGGCAGGTAGCCGCGGCGTTGGCCCTTGGCGCGCAAGGCGTCTGGATGGGCTCGGCGTTCCTGACGTCGGCTGAATACGATCTCGGCCACCGCAAGCCGAGCGGCGTGTCGACGATCCAGGAAGCGCTGCTGCGCGCGAATTCCGGCGATACCGTGCGTCGACGCATCTACACGGGCAAGCCCGCGCGACTGCTGAAGACTCGTTGGACGGATGCCTGGGACACGCCGGATGCTCCCGAGCCCCTGCAGATGCCGCTGCAGAACATCCTCGTCAGCGAGGCGCATCAGCGGATGAACGAGTCGGACAACCCAGACACAGTCGCCATGCCGGTCGGTCAGATCGTCGGGCGGATGAACGAGATCCGGCCCGTCGCCGACATCATCGCCGAACTCGTCAATGGATTCGACGACGCCACCAAGCGGCTCGACGAGATCCGGAAAAAGTAGCAAACATCGCGAGCGCCCCCTTACGATCTTCTGATCGGCAGGGGGAGCAGGAGATGTCGACGTTCGCTTTGGTGCACGGTGCCTGGCACGGAGCCTGGTGTTGGGAGAAGCTGACGCCTGAACTCGAAGCGCGGGGTCACCGAGTAGTCGCCATGGATCTGCCCTGCGATCAGGGTTCCGCAACATTCGACGATTATGCCGACGTGGTCTGCGAAACGCTCGTGGATGTCCCCGGCACCGACCTGATCGTTGTCGGCCATTCCATGGCTGGACTCACGATCGCCCGGGTCGGGGCACGTAGGCCGTTAAGGCGGCTCGTCTATCTCTGCGGAGTTCCACCCATCGTCGGAAAGACCTTGGCGGAGCAGATATCCGAGGACGGGGAGATGCTCGACCCTGGTTATCTTGAAGGCATCGGCGACAAGGATTCCGAGGGCCTTCGATCCTGGGTCGATCGGGACGTGGCCGTCCGTATTCTGTTCGGCGACTGCGACGATGCCACGGTTGCCGCGGCGTTCGCCCGGCTCCGGCCACAAGCCACGTACGGCTACGGGATCCCCTATCCGCATCCGCAGCTGCCCGACGTCGACTCGACCTATGTGTTGTGCACCGACGATCGCCTCGTGAACCCGGACTGGTCGAGGCGGACTGCACGGGAGCGTTTGCAGGCCGACCTCATCGAAATGCCCGGCAGCCACTCACCGTTCCTGTCCCGCCCAAGGGACCTCGCTGAAGTGCTCCACGGCCTCACATAGCCAAACGCCGCCAAAGTGCTTGCGGCACCTTGGCGGCGTGGCTACCCCGAAGTCAGGCAGTGATCGTGGTCTGCGAGTCGATCACATCGGTTGCCGCGCCGATGATTTCCTTCTGGTCCTCGAGACCGTCAGCGTTGAGCTGCAGCACGTAGAGACCGTCGCTGCCAGGAATCACGACCGTCTTCTGCGCGACGATCTTGGTCTGGCCGTCCTGCGTCCAGGTGCCGCCGAGCTGGTAGGCGGG
>JAVRPX010000575.1:0-5131 GCA_032161985.1 Mycobacterium sp. | reverse complement strand
ACATCGTCGTGACCGATCTCGCCGAACTGCTGCCGGGATGATCACCGAAGACACTTTTCCCGTCGAACCGTGGCAGGTGCGCGAGACCACACTCGATCTCGATCTGCTGGCTCAGTCGGAGTCGGTGTTCGCGTTGTCCAACGGCCACATCGGGCTGCGCGGCAACCTCGACGAGGGCGAGCCGTATGGGCTGCCCGGCACCTACCTCAACTCGTTCTATGAGACGCGTCCACTGCCGTACGCCGAAGCGGGATACAGCTATCCGGAAGACGGTCAGTCGCTGATCGACGTCACCAACGGCAAGATCATGCGTCTGCTCGTCGACGACGAACCCTTCGACGTCCGGTACGGAAATCTCCACGCGCACGAACGCGTTCTGGACCTGCGGGCAGGCACGCTGACCCGCGACGTGGATTGGACGTCGCCTGCGGGTAAGCGGGTGAAGCTGCGCTCGACGCGACTGGTGTCGTTGGCGCAACGCAGCGTGGCCGCCATCGAGTACGTGGTGGAGGCGGTTGACGAATTCACCCGTGTCACAGTGCAGTCCGAGCTTGTCGCCAACGAGGACCAGCCGCAACCGGCCGCGGATCCGCGGGTCGCCGCGGTGTTGTCGAATCCGCTGGAGGCCGTCCAGCACGATGCGGCCAACCAGGGAGCGTATCTGGTGCACCGAACCCGAAGCAGCGGCTTGATGATGGCCGCCGCGATGGAGCATCTGATCGAGGTACCCGGCCGGGTCGAGGCGAGCACCGAGGCCGGCGAGGACTGGGCGCGAACGACGATCATCTGCGGCCTGCGGCCGGGACAACAGCTGCGCGTCGTCAAGTTTCTCGCCTACGGATGGTCCAGCCTGCGATCACGCCCCGCGTTGCGCGACCAAGTGCTCGGCGCGGTAACGGGCGGCCAGTACAGCGGGTGGGAGGGGCTGCTCAAGTTGCAGCGCGAGTGCCTCGACGAGTTCTGGGATTGCGCGGATGTCGAGGTGGAGGGCGACCCCGTCTGTCAGCAGGCGGTGCGCTTCGGACTTTTCCACGTACTACAGGCCAGCGCGCGCGCCGAACAACGCGCGATCGCAGGAAAGGGTCTGACGGGTACCGGGTATGACGGTCACACCTTTTGGGACACCGAGGGATTCGTTCTTCCCGTGCTCACCTACACCGCACCCAAGGCCGCGGCGGACGCGCTGCGGTGGCGCGCGTCAACGCTGGATCTGGCGCGCGATCGGGCTGCCGAACTCGACCTCGCGGGGGCCGCCTTTCCGTGGCGGACAATCCGCGGGCAGGAGTGTTCGGGGTACTGGCCCGCGGGCACGGCGGCCTGGCACGTCAACGCCGATATCGCGATGGCGTTCGAACGGTATCGCGTTGTCACCGGCGATGATTCACTCGAGGCAGAGTGCGGGCTGGCGGTGTTGGTGGAGACCGCGCGGCTGTGGATGTCGTTGGGCCATCACGACAGGCACGGGGTCTGGCATCTGGACGGCGTCACGGGTCCCGACGAGTACACGGCCCTCGTCTGCGACAACGTGTTCACCAATCTGATGGCGGCCCACAACCTCCGCATCGCCGCAGAGGCGTGCGGGCGTCAGCCCGACGCGGCCTCCGCAATGGGGGTCGACTCGGAGGAAACCGCCACATGGCGCGATGCTGCCGACTCGGTGCACATCCCTTATGACGACGAACTCGAAGTCCATCAACAATCCGAGGGCTTCACCAATCTGCGCGAGTGGAACTTCACGGACAACACGGTGTACCCGCTGCTGCTCCACGAACCGTATGTGCGGCTGTACCCGTCACAGGTCATCAAACAGGCCGATCTCGAATTGGCGATGCACTGGCGCAGCCAGGCGTTCACGCCCGAGGAGAAGTCCCGCAACGTCGATTACTACGAACGCCGCACCACCAGGGACTCGTCGCTGTCCGCCTGTACGCAGGCCGTGATGTGCGCCGAGGTGGGCCACCTCGAACTTGCGCACGACTACCTCTACGAAGCGGCGTTGATCGATCTGCGAGACCTGCACCACAACACCCGCGATGGGCTGCACATGGCGGCGCTGGCGGGAGCATGGACCGCGTTGGTCGCCGGGTTCGGCGGCCTGCGGGACGACGCGGGCGAGCTTGCCCTCGACCCCCAGCTACCGGATGGCATAACAAGGCTGCGGTTTCGGCTGCGCTGGAAGGATTTTCGCGTGACCGTCGACGTCGATCACGACGAGGTGAAGTATGCCCTGCGCGACGGGCCGGATCGCGAACTGTCCATTCGCCATGCGGGCGAGAAACTCGACCTGAACACGGACTCGTCCACGACGGTTCGCGTCCGGCGTCGCGAGCCGCTGTTGCCGCCGCCCCCGCAGCCGCCTGGACGCGAGCAGATTCGCCGGCCAAGCGTTGACTCGTGACCGTCGATCGGCATCGGCGTAAGCGTTCGTAGTACCGGCTCCTTTGCCGCTGTTATACATGTGTTAACTACGATGGCGGCATGGCTGAGTCCAGACGGCGACTGTCCCCCGACGATCGCCGCAACGAACTGCTCGCGTTGGGCGCGGAGGTGTTCGGCCAGCGACCGTACGACGAGGTGCGCATCGACGAGATCGCCGAGCGCGCCGGGGTGTCACGCGCGCTGATGTACCACTACTTCCCCGACAAGCGGGCCTTCTTCGCGGCCGTCGTACGCGCCGAGGGCGAGCGACTGTTCGAGGCCACCAATGCCGCGCCCGACCCGGAGGCGAGCCTGTTCAACCAGGTGCGTGAGGGCGTGCTTGCGTACCTGCGTTATGACGAGGAGCACCCGCATGGTGCGTGGGCTGCCTACATCGGCATGGGCGCCTCCGACCCGATCCTTCGGGGCATCGAGGACGTCGACAACGACCGCCAGGCCAACCGGATCATCGCGCGTATCCACGAGGCCATCGGCGGCGAGCTGGACTCCAAGGTGGAACGCGACCTGCGGATCACCATCTACGGCTGGCTGGCGTTTACGTTCGAAATGTGCAGGCAGCGCCTGATTGATCCGTCGATCGACGCCGGCTACGTCGCCGACACCTGCGCGCACACGCTGCTCGACGCGATCGGCCGGGTGCCGGGTGTCCCCGCTGAGCTGGCCGAAGCGGTCGCAACCGAACATCGCTGAAATTTGTCGGTGCCGGTTGGCACGATGGCCTTATGAGTTCCGATCCACTTGGGCGCTTCAGCGCGCTGACACGCGAGTGGTTCACCGGCACGTTCGCCGAGCCCACTGCCGCGCAGGCCCAGGCGTGGTCGGCCATCGCCGACGGGGACAACACCCTGGTCATCGCACCTACGGGCTCCGGTAAAACGCTGGCCGCGTTCCTCTGGGCCATCGACCGACTTGCGTCGTCGGAGCCCAGGCCGCCGACCGCCGGCACGCGTGTGCTGTACGTGTCGCCGCTCAAGGCGCTGGCCGTTGACGTCGAGCGAAACCTGCGCACACCGCTGACCGGCATCGGCCGGATCGCCGAGCGTCGTGGCGTGCCGGCACCCGACATCAGCGTCGGCGTGCGGTCCGGCGACACGCCGCCCAATCAGCGCCGCGCGCTGATCACTAAGCCGCCGGACATCCTCATCACCACGCCGGAATCGCTGTTCCTGATGCTCACGTCGGCAGCGCGCGAGACGCTGACCGAGGTGCAGACGGTCATCGTCGACGAGGTGCACGCCGTCGCAGGCACCAAACGCGGGGCGCATCTGGCGTTGTCGCTCGAGCGGCTCGATCAGCTGCTGGACAAACCCGCGCAGCGCATCGGGCTGTCGGCGACCGTGCGCCCGCCCGAGGAGGTGGCGCGGTTCCTGTCTGGTCAGGCCAGGACGACGATCGTTGCGCCACCCGCCGCCAAGACGTTCGACCTCTCGGTAGAGGTGCCGGTCCCGGACATGGCCAACCTGGAAAACAACACCATTTGGCCCGACGTCGAGGCGCGCATCGTCGACCTGATCGAGGCGCACCGCAGTTCAATCGTGTTCGCGAACTCGCGGCGGCTGGCCGAGCGACTGACGTCGCGGCTCAACGAGATTCATGCGGAACGCGCGGGGATCGAACTGCCGGGCGGCCGTAACTCTCAGGTCGGCGGCGGCTCACCGGCCCAGCTGATGGCCAGCGGTCAGGCCTTCGGCGCCGAGCCGCTGCTGGCCCGCGCGCATCACGGCTCGGTCAGCAAGGAGCAGCGCGCACAGGTCGAGGACGACCTCAAGAGCGGACGCCTGCGCGCCGTGGTCGCAACGTCCAGCCTGGAGTTGGGCATCGACATGGGCGCTGTCGATCTGGTGATCCAGGTCGAGGCGCCGCCGTCGGTGGCCAGCGGCCTGCAGCGCATCGGTCGCGCCGGCCACCAGGTCGGCGAGATCTCGCAGGGTGTGCTGTTTCCCAAGCACCGCACTGACCTGATCAGCTGCGCGGTGACGGTGCGGCGGATGCTGTCCGGCGACATCGAGACCATGCGGGTGCCGACGAATCCGCTCGACGTGCTGGCCCAGCACACGGTCGCGGCCTGTGCGCTTGAGCCGCTGGACGCCGATCACTGGTTCGACGCGGTGCGGCGCAGCGCCCCGTTTGCGACCCTGCCGCGCAGCGCATTCGAGGCCACGCTGGACCTCTTGAGCGGCAAGTACCCGTCCACCGAGTTCGCCGAGCTGCGCCCGCGGCTGGTGTATGACCGTGACGCGGGAACGCTGACAGCCCGCCCGGGTGCGCAGCGGCTGGCGGTGACCTCCGGCGGCGCGATTCCGGACCGCGGCATGTTCACCGTCTACCTGGCGACCGACTCCGAAAAACCTTCGCGGGTAGGCGAACTGGACGAGGAGATGGTCTACGAGTCCAGGCCCGGAGACGTGATCTCGTTGGGCGCGACCAGTTGGCGCATCACCGAGATCACACACGACCGGGTGCTCGTCATTCCCGCGCCAGGGCAGCCTGCGCGACTGCCGTTCTGGAAGGGCGACGGCGTGGGGCGACCCGCCGAATTGGGTGCCGCGGTCGGCGCATTCACCGGCGAGCTGGCGAGGTTGGGCCGCGACGAGTTCGCGGAGCGTTGCCGCGCAATCGGTTTCGACCAGTTCGCGTCCGACAACCTGTGGCAGCTGCTCGACGACCAGCGACAGGCAACAGGCACGGTGCC
>JAVRPX010000574.1:0-8874 GCA_032161985.1 Mycobacterium sp. | reverse complement strand
ACGGGCACCGTGGTGACCACCTCCAGGGCGGCGGCCTCCCTCAGTAGTGGTTCGACGGTTTCGAGGTAGCCGAGGGTTTCCTCGACCTGCACGGGATCCTTGCCGTACGGGTTCGTGGTGCGCGTCGTCAACCGCTCAATGAGCACCTCGGCAGGCGTGCTGAGGAGCACGATGTGGTCGAAAAGCGGATAGAACACAACCTGATTGCGCGTCGTGCCCTGGATGAACAACGGGCCCGAGCCGTCTTCAGCCAGCAGCGCGGCGATGCGATCCTCCCGCCAGAGTTGCTCACCGTCGACGCTTTCGTGGTAGTCCCCGTCGTCGGTGTCGACGGTGCGATAGCCACGCCTGGCCAGTTCAGCCAGCAACGACGACTTGCCGACGCCCGACATTCCGGTGATCAACACCCGCGTCACTGCGCAACGGTAAACCGACTACGACTGCGCTGGAAGCGCCACCGTGTCCGGGTCGTCCGTCGGGCGGGGTCGTGGCTGCGGCTTCAGGAACTGATAGTCGCCGCGCGGGTAGACGACCTGCGGCCACCAGAACCATCGGCCCAACAGCGTCGCGATCGACGGCATCAGCAGCGAGCGCACGATGAAGGTGTCGACCAACAATCCGATGGCGATGGTGGAACCCATCTGGGCGAGCACGATCAGCTTGCTGCCCATCATCCCCGCCATGGTGGCCGCGAAGACCAGACCGGCCGACGTCACCACGCCGCCGGTGCCGGCCATCGAGCGGATGATGCCCGTCTTCAGTCCAGCGTGGATCTCATCCCTGAACCGCGACACCAACAGCAGGTTGTAGTCCGATCCCACTGCCAACAGGATGATGACGGACATCAGCATGACGAGCCATTGCACCTTGATGCCGAACAGGTCCTGCCAGATCAGCACCGAGATGCCGAAGGACGCCGCGATCGAGCTGGCTGCCGTGCCCACGATGACGAGCGCTGCCACCGCGCTGCGGGTCAGAATGAGCATGATCATGAAGATCAGCGTCAGCGACGACACCACCGCGATCATCAGGTCGTAGCGGGCGCCGTCGGACATGTCCTTGTAGGTTGCCGCGACCCCGCCCAGATAGATCTTGGCGTCCGAGAGCGACGTCATCTTCAACGCCTCTTGGGCGGCCTTGCGTTCGGAATCGACCCGGGCGATGCCGTCCACCGTCGCGGGATCGGTCTGATGGGTGATGAACATGCGGGCAGACTTGCCGTCCGGCGAAAGGAACATGTCGAGACCGCGTTTGAAGTCGGGGTTGCCGAAGGCCTCGGGGGGCAGGTAGAACAGGTCGTCGTTCTTGGCCTGGTCGAAGCTCTGGCCCATTGCCAGGGCGGTGTCGTTGCTCGCCTCCATCTGGTCGAGCAGGGCCTTCTGCGAGTTGTACGACGCCAGCGACAGGTCCCTGCTGGTCTTCATCGACGCTATCGTTTGCGGAAGGAGTGCGGTCAGCTTCGGCGCGAGGTCCGCCAGCTTGTCGGTGTTGCCCTGTACCGCACTCGTCTGGTCGGTCACTTCGTCGATCCCATCGAGGGCATCGAAGAGGGACCTCGTCGCGGCGCACAAGGGGATGTCGAAGCAGTGCGGTTCCCAGTAGAAATAGTTGCGCAGCGGCCTGAACTGGTCATCGAAGTTCGCGATGTTGTCTCGTAGTTTTTCGGTGGTTTCGAGTAGGGCCTGCGACTTGGCCGCCGAGTCCTGTGTGAGCTTGGTTTGTTCGAGGGAGAGTTGGTACTGCTGCTCCAGGATGTCGATCGAGACGTTCGTCGCATCGATCGTTCTGAGCTGGTTGGCCAACTGCTCCCGTTGGAACGGCAGGTTCATGTTGCTCGTCTGCCCCTGAACACTCGTCTGGAACGGAATCGAGCTGTGCTGAATCGGAATGCCCAACGGGCGCGTGATGTTCTGCACCATCGCGATGCCCTCGGTGTGCATGACATTCCTGGCGACCGCGTTCAGCACCAGCATGTCGGCAGGGTTCCGCATGTCGTGATTCGCGTTGACCATCAGGATGTCGGGGTTCATCCGGGCCTGTGAGAAGTGCCGGTCGGCGGCGGCGAAGCCGATGTTGGTCGGGGCATCCGCAGGCATGTAGTAGCGGTCGTTGTAGGCAGGCTTGTAGCCCGGAATCGCGACGATGCCGATCAACACGATGAACAGGCTCGCCACGAGGATGGGCGCGGGCCAGCGGACGACCGTGGTGCCGATCCGTCGCCAAAACCGGCTCCGCGGAGGGCGTTTGGATTCGAACAACCCGATCCGGCTGCCGAGAAAGAGGATGGCCGGGCCCAGTGTGACGGCGATCGCCACGACCACGACCATGCCGATCGCGACCGGTGCGCCCATGGTGCTGAAGTACGGCAGCCGCGCGAAACTGAGGCAGTACGTCGCTCCCGCGATCGTAAGGCCCGAGCCGACGATGATGGGAGCGACGGACTTGAACGTGGTGTAGTAGGCGTCATCCCGGTCCTGGCCCATGCCGCGCGCCTCGCGATAGCGACCGAAGATGAAGATGCCGTAGTCGGTGGCCGCCGCGATCGCCAGCATCGTCAGGATGTTGCCCGCGAACGTCGTCAGCCCGAAGGCGCCGTGACTGGCGAGCACCGATACGACGCCGCGCGCGGTCAGCAATCCGAGAAACGTCAGGAAGAGCTGGATCAACGTGGTGACGATCGAGCGGTACACGACCAGCAACATGCCCGCGATCCCAATGAGGGTGAGCAGGGTGATCTGGGCGAGGCTGGCGTTCCCGATGACGTGCAGGTCGTCGGTGAGCGCCGCGGGTCCCGCCACGTAGGCCTGCACCCCCGGCGGAGCCTTGGTCTCCTCGATGACCTTGCGAACCTTCTGAACGCCTTCGTTGGCCAACGTCTGGCCCTGTTCGCCCGCCAGGTTCAGCATCACGTAGGAGGCCTTGCCATCGGCACTCTGCGCACCGGCCGCCGTCAACGTGTCGCCCCAGAAGTCCTGGATGTGCTGGATGTGCGTGGGGTCCTGCCGCAGCTTACGGATGATCTCGTCGTAGTATTCGTGCGCGTCGGGGCCGAGGGGCTGTTGGCCCTCGATGACCACCATGATCGTGCTGTTGGAGTCGAACTCCTTGAAATTGGAGCCCATCAGCTTCATCGCCGTCATCGACGGCGCATCCTCTGGAGCCATCGGAGCCGAATGCAGCTCGCCGACGACCTCGAGTTGCGGGGCGATCACGTTCACCAGGACGGCGACGACGATCCAGAACAGGATGATAGGCAGCGCAAGGATGCGAAGTAGGTGCGCGAAGAACGGCCGTTTGGGGTGAGCGGCCGTGGTGTCGGCCGCGGGGATCGCGTGCGTCATGCGGACTTCACCAGGCAGTAGGTCTGGGCGTTGACGCCATTGGCCGATTGCTCCTCACGGACGGTTCCGTTCACGGTGACGCGGCATCCAATCTGGTCACCGTCGGTCTGCGCCATCAGGCTGGCGCTGACCGACGGCAACGTCGTCGACAGGGTGATCGACCACGGCAGGGTCACGTTGACCGAGTGCACGTTCGCATCCGGGTCGAAGTAGCCGATCTGGGCGCTGCTGCCCGGTGAGCCGTAGACGTCGTAGACCATGACCTTCGGGTTGAACTGGACGATCTCGATACCGGCGCCGGCTCCTGCATTGAGGTCCGCCGAGGCGAACTGCTTGTGCAGACGCGACACGACAAGGCCCGAAACCGCGAGCACGACAATCAACACCAACGGGATCCACAACTTCTTCAACCCGCGACCCACCGGAATGGCCTTCACCCGAGCACCTTTCGCTGATCGACTGGCCGCGCCTCGACTGTCTCTGACGGGCAGTCTGCGTTCGCGATAAGCCGCTGCAGGACCGGAAACGCAACCCGAGCAGACAGCCACAGCGCTGATTCCTCCTCGGGGGTCAGCGTTGCCAACAGCGCCGTCAGGCGTTCCCGTCGGAGGCGCTTGCGGTCGTCGAGCAGCGCCTGACCGTGGCCGGTGATGCCGATTAGGGCAGCACGCCCATCATCAGGGTCGGCGAGCCTGTCCACCAGGTCCTGGCGCTCCAGCCGCTGGATCAGCTGAGTCATCGAGGGCTGACTGACCCCTTCCTTGGCGGCCAGCGTCGTGAGCCGGATGGGCCCTTCCCGGCACACCCTGTTCAAGGCAAACGCGGCGGACGCGCTCAAGTCGGCGCGGTCGCTCAGAAACCGCACTGTGAGGTCCAGAGCCTGATCGAGGAGTTCACCGATGCAGTCGCCGGCGTCGTCGTCAGCCGGCTGTTTACCCACCCGGTATCTATATCATGTGACCTATATAGCGGCAATTCGGCGAGTGTTTCACCACTCCACAGCGATTTACCAGGGACGAGCCCGCCTACCACAATCCTGCAGGGCGGCATCCGCCCTTCGCGGGCCCCGCCGGCAGTCTGCGTTAAGAGGCCCACGTACTTCCACTCTGACTGAACGCGAAAGTAGTTTTTACACAGCTACTTCCGTAGCATTTCTGGTTTCATGCGGCGCCTCGACCGGCCGCCAGCAGGTGCGCCCTGAATCGAGCTGGTTGTTGAGATACATATCTCTGGCGATGCATTACGGCCTGCGTCAGGGACTGCGTATGGTCGGCTCATGCCTGACCGCACCGCCGCCCTCCGCGCTGCCGCAGAGCACGCCGAGGCGTTTCTGTCGACGCTCGACGACCGGCCCGTGGCCGCCCGCGTCGATGCCTCGACCGTACGCAACACCCTCGGAGGGCCGCTGCCCGAGGTTGGCGAGGACCCCGCCAAGGTGATCGACGCGCTCGCCACCGGCGCCGAACCGGGCCTCGTCGCGACCGCGGGCCCGCGTCACTTCGGCTTCGTCATCGGAGGCGCACTGCCCGCCGCACTCGCCGCCGACTGGCTGGTGTCGGCGTGGGACCAAAATGCCGCATTCCATTCCCTCTCCCCCGCGGCGGCCGGCATCGAGGAAATCACGTCGGCCTGGACCCTGGAATTGCTCGGACTACCGGCCACCGCGAGCGTCGGCTTCGTCACCGGCGGCCAGGGCGCCAACACGACGTGTCTCGCCGCGGCGCGTAACGCCGTCTTGACGGGTGCGGGCTGGGATGTGGAGCGCGACGGGCTGATCGGCGCTCCCGCGGTCCGCATCCTGTGCGGCGAGCAGGCCCACGCGACGATCTATACGTCGCTGCGCCTGCTTGGTCTTGGCGCGGAGACGGCGATCCGGATCCCCGCCGACGGCCAGGGCCGGATGGACCCCGATGAGCTCGCAAAGGCTTTGGCCGCCAACGAC
The DNA here is from genome assembly GCA_032161985.1 of Mycobacterium sp. Classification (GTDB taxonomy): domain Bacteria; phylum Actinomycetota; class Actinomycetes; order Mycobacteriales; family Mycobacteriaceae; genus Mycobacterium. Next base: position 3,591 of record JAVRPX010000574.1, on the reverse strand, counting down.
GGACCGACGATCGTGTGTGCGCAGGCGGGCAATGTCGCTACTGGCGCGTTCGACGCCTTCGCGCCGATCGCCGACGCATGCACCGAACACGGCGCCTGGTTGCACGTCGACGGGGCATTCGGCCTGTGGGCCGCGGCCGCCCCGGGTAACCGGCACCTCACCGCGGGTGTCGAGCGGGCGGATTCCTGGGCCGTCGACGCCCACAAGTGGCTCAATGTGCCCTATGACGGCGCGATGGCGATCGTCGCGAATCAAGATGCTCACCTCGCTGCAATGAGCCTGGCGGGCCCGTACCTCGTGGCCGATCCCGGGCAGCGGGACGGCACGAACTATGTGCCGGAGAGTTCGCGGCGTGCCCGTGCGATTCCGATCTACGCGGCCATTCGCTCACTCGGTCGCGCGGGGATAGCTGAGATGATCGAACGCAACTGCGCGCAGGCTCGGCGAATGGCCAAGCAGCTGGCCGGCATTCCCGGCGCGGCGGTGCTCAACGACGTCGTCCTCAATCAGGTACTTGTCCGTCTGCCCGGCGGAGACGACGCCAACCGCGCCGCCGTTGCCGCGATTCAGCGTGACGGAACATGCTGGCTCGGCGGAACCACATATAACGGTGAGTACGTGGTGCGCGTGTCGATCTCGAACTGGGCGACGACCGACGCGGACGTCGACCGCTCGGCCGCCGCGGTCGCCGCAGCGGTCACGGTGTAGGGGCTTACCTAGTCTTGACTGGCAGCCGCGCCCAGCCGCGCACACTCGACGTCCGCGCGCGACTTGCGTTGTCATAGTCGACCTCCCAGTCAGTCCAGCGCTTCAGCACCTCTTCGATGGCGACCCGCGCCTCAAGTCGCGCCAGTGCCGAGCCGAGGCAGAAATGCAGTCCCTGACCGAAGCTCAAATGTCCGCCCTTCCGGTGGATGTCGTAGCGGTCCGGCTCGGTGAACCGCGCATCGTCGCGGTTGGCCGACCCGTTCAGCAACAACATGTAGGAACCCTCAGTAACCGTCTGCCCGTAAAGCTCGACGTCGCGCGCAACGTACCGCGCCTGAACCGGTGAGGGCGGCTCGTAGCGCAGTGTCTCCTCGACGGCCGAGGCGATCAGGGACGCATCCGCGACGAGCTCGTGTCGTTGGCCGTGGTGCTCGCCGAGCAGTTGCCCCATGAATCCGATGAGACGAGCGGTGGTTTCATTGCCTGCCCCGGCGATCATCGCGGTGTAGGCCAGAACTTCGGTACGTTCGAGAGGGCGTCGGGTACCGTCTGGCTCGTCGACTTCTGCGTTGAGCAGCTCTGTCATCAAGTCATCGGAGGGATGCGTCGCCCGCCACTCGACGTATTCGGCGAACATCGCGATGGCCGCCTCGAAGACCTTGGGGCTGACGTCACTCGCCCCCTCCGCGACCGTGATGCTCCTGTCGTTTAGATCGCGAATCCGCTGTTGTCCCTCTTCGGGGATGCCCAGCAGGTATCCGATCGTCCGCATCGGCATGATCGCGCCGAGGTCGGCGACGAAGTCAAATCCGTCCGAGTCGCGAAGCGGATCCAGTGCACGCGAACAGAAGTCACGCACCAGGTCTTCTACGGCCTCCATTCGCCGTGGAGTGAAGACTCGCGAGAGCAGGCGTCGGTGCAGATCGTGCAGCGGTGGATCCTCGAAAAGCAGGATTCCCGGCGGTACTTCGATCCCACTGAACAGGATATCTGCGGTCGTGCCCCGTCCTGACCGATACGTCTCCCAATCAGGGAGTCCACGTGCGACGTCGTCGTAGCGGCTCAACGCGTAGAAGTTGTGCTTCTCGTTGTAGTACAGCGGAGCCTCTGCTCGCATCCGCTTCCACACCGGATACGGATCGTCGTCGATTGCGAAATCGAATGGGTCGTAATACAACTCGATGGTTGGATCAATGGTCACAACGGATTCGCCCTCCGATTGAGAGAATGCGTCATCTCGGTTGGTTCGGTACGCCGGGGAACAGCTGCCCCGACGGTCCAGACGTCACGTAGCCGTTCAGCTTCGTCACGAGATGGGGCGCAAAAACCGCGCCGTAGAGCACGTTTCCGATGACGATGACAGCGACGACGGACAAGAGTGCCGATTGAAGTCGGGTGTTCGACATCTTGTCCGACCACATCTCGATGACGTTCCGGCCTTGGGAGTCCGTCCGGCCCAACAAATAGGTGAAGACCATCATCTGTATGCCCATCGCGATTGCGTCGTAGATCGGGTACTGGTGCAGACTCCCTTCGAACAGTCCCAGTCCGGGAATTACGTACGCGTAGTGGAAGACTCCGAGCCTGGCACCGAGGCCGGCATTGAACATCAGGGCCCAGCAGAAGCCGACGATGAATCCGACGATCAGAAGGGTGATGGGCCTGTGCCAGTTGAACCGCGCGCTCAGCCGTCGCCCGAGCGCGGCGCCGATCACCGCAGGCAGGCAGAAGTAGCCGATGTACCCCAAAGGCACCGACGACGGCAGCCCACCCCAGGTCATGTTCAGCGGCCACCACGACGGCATGCGTGAGAGTGCGGAGGGAAATTGCGCATACATCGCCCAGTCGTAGGGCGCCTCGATCCACGAGAACGAGATCGCCGAGATGCAGAGAAGCAGAAGCGGATGCAGACGGCCCCGCCGAATGCTCAAGTAGATGCCGATCGCGAGGAACACGATGCCGCTGAGCCATCCCCAGACGACGGAGCCAATCAGCAACGGCGTCATCTCGGTGTTCATTGATTGTGTTCTTCACTCGCGCGACCCCGCGCCTCGGGATCGAAGTAGACGACCAGACCGAAGATGAGGACGATCAGCCCGAACAGCGTGCCGAGCATGATGAGTTGGCCCACAACCATGTCCCTTCCGACGAACTGATAATAGTGGACACTATTCTAAAGTTAGAGTCAAGGACGCGACTATCGTGATGCGACTAGCCGCTGAGCGCGGTCCGAGGAGGGATAACCGTGCCCCAGCGACGTTCGCCCAACAAGCAGGCCACGGCCGATGTGCCTGCCCGTAGGCCGCGCGGCGAGCCGCGGCGGCTTCTGCTCGATGCCGCCCGTACGTTGTTCGCCCGCCGGGACTACCGCAGCACAACGACGCGCGAAATCGCCGAGGCGGCCGGGGTCAGCGAATACCTGCTGTTCCGTCACTTCGGCTCGAAGGCCGGGCTGTTCCGCGAAGCCCTCGTGCTGCCATTCACAAGCTTCGTCGACGGCTTCGGCCAGACCTGGCAGGCCGTCGTCCCCGAGGAAACCGACGAAGAAGAGTTGTCCCGGCTTTTCGTCGGGCAGCTCTACGACGTACTCGTCGAACATCAGGGTCTTCTGCTGACACTCGTGGCGTCAGACGGGCTGACCGAGGAGGAGATCGAAGGCGCAGGCATCGCCGACATCCGGCGGGCACTCACCGTCCTCAGCCAGATCAGCGCAGAGGGCATGAGTATCCGCGGGATGCAGTCGAGCCACCCAGACCTGCCCGCGCACTCGACGGTTGCGATGATCGTCGGCATGGTCGCGCTGCGGTCGACCTTCTTCGGAAACAGGCAGCCATCGCGAGAGGCGATTGTCGACGAACTCGTCCAGGCGATACTGCACGGCTT
>JAVRPX010000573.1:0-5713 GCA_032161985.1 Mycobacterium sp. | reverse complement strand
TTTCAGGAGCTGACCGTGCGGCCGGTGGCTTTCGACCCGGACGCATCCGATATCGCCTTGCTGCTGCTCAATTCGCGTGCGCCACACCAGCATGCGGGCGGGGAGTATGCATCGCGTCGAGCGTCGTGTGAACGGGCGGCTGCCGACCTCGGGGTGTCCTCGCTGCGTGAGGTGCAGGACACTGGCGTTGAGGTTCTCGGGTCCGTGGCCGACCCGGTCGATGCGCGCAGAGCCCGGCACATCCTGACCGACAACCAGCGGGTCCTCGATGTCGTTGCGGCGCTGGAGGAGTCGGACTTCGCCGCGATCGGCGGGCTCTTCAACGCGTCGCAGGCGTCGATGCGTGACGACTTCGAGATTACCACCGAACACATCGATCTGATTGCCGACACCGCCGTTGAGGCGGGCGCACTCGGGGCACGGATGACCGGCGGCGGATTCGGCGGATGCGTCATCGCTTTGGCCCCGTTGGGCAAGGCCGGACGCATCGCGGACGCGATTCGCGATGCCGTCGCCGACGCCGGCTATAACCCGCCAACGATCAGCCGTACGCGGGCAGGCCAAGGAGCCGCACTACTGCGGTAGCGGTGTCTCCGACAGTGCCGCCCACATCAACCGGGCCGCTTCGCGCGTGCGCTCGTCCGGCGTGATCGGCGCCGTTGCGGGCTGTTCGGCCGGGGCGCCGCTGATGTGCTCGAGGAGCGCCACCGCGAGCTCGCGCAGTTTCACGTTGAACTCCTGGCTGGCTGTCCGCAGCATCTTCCATGCGTGATCGGCGTCGCAGCGGACCAGGCCCATCAGCGCGCCCTTGGCCTGTTCGATCGCGCCGCGGGACTGCAAGACCGTGATGATGTCCGCGATCGCGGTCGCGTTCTCGGCGGCGGTGGTGATCAGCGCCGCGGAGACGAGCTGTTCGTAGTTGAACAGGCTGGCCACCGTCGCGGCACTGGCCGGCTGGCTCAGCGTGCAGCAGACGACGACGGTCCCGTCGTCGGCCCAGACACCCGGCACGGCGGCGGCGCCGCGGACCTGTTCCCAGCTCGACCCGTGTTGCGGCGCGCGATCGCGCATGGCCGCCAAAGTCAGCTCGGGCCACCGGTCGTCGGTCCACAGGTCGGGGCTCAGCACCGGCACCTGATAGGCAAGCGCATCGGGTATGGGGCCACCGATGCCCGCCAGTTGCGCTTCGACGAGTTCGGCGCCGACGCCCTGCGCCGCGATCACCGATGGATGTTCGTCATGGCGCTTGTCGTGAACGATGATCGCCAGGCCGAGCGCATCCGATAGATCGGACTGCATGCGCTCGAGGATGCGGTGCATCAGCGCCACCAGCTGCGGGTGTTGGCGTGGTTGAAAGTGCGACGGAGCCATGGTCAGTCGCGGGTCGAGACGGTTGCGACGCGGTCCAGCCCTGAGATGCTCAACAGTGTGATGATCGGCCCTGTCGCGGGCACGATCAGCCCGAGTTTGGTGGTCGCGGCCACAGCGAACAACGCGCGCACCGCGGCACTGTCGCAGTAGGACACGTCTGACAGGTCGACCGTGATGGCGTCGCTGTCGGCGGCCGCACTGTTCAGTACGTCCTGGAACTCGTTGACGTTGGCCAGGTCGATGTCGCCGGACGCGGTGACAACCGGCGGTTGCTCGGCCTCGGCATCGGACAGCCGGAACTGGCTATTGGTCATGTCTCGACTCCCGCTCGCTCCGGTCCTCGCTCGTTCCTCGCTGCGATCCTCACTCGCGCTCGTCTTCGGAAGGTCATGGATGTAGCTCCTTGCGCATTTCCACCGTTGTTCCTTGCGGGGTTGGCGTGATTGTGACCGTGTCGACGAGCGCGCTCATGAGCCTGCTGCCGTGTCCGCGTTGAGCACGCCCACTCTTCCGAGGCGCATGCCAGCGTCCGTTGTCCTTGACCGTCAACGCTAGACCGGTGGTGGTCGCCCGTGCCGTGACCTCCAGCTCGACGTCACCGGCAATGCCGCGGACGGCATGCTCAACGGCGTTGGAGGCCGCCTCTCCGACGGCGAGTAGGACGTCGGCGGCGGCCGACGGGGTGACCTGGGCAGTCGGCAGCCAGGTGCGCAGGCGGGCGCGAATGACGGCCAGGCTGGCTGGTATCGCGGGTAGCCGTATCCGCAACGGGTCAGGTCCGCCGCTGTCGGCGCCGGGAACCTTTGTCACCAGCACCTCCGGATGTCTAGCGGCAGCCCCACCTGACTGGCCGCCTGAACGCGTGCGAAATCTCCCGCATTGCCTGCCTCTCCTCGACAGTCGCAAATTGCCGTTGTTGTCATATCACGCGAGCGTCCGCTGCGGCGCGCCTTCTCCGAATGCGAAGCGCATGCCGACGGTGGTGCCCTCCGCCGTTCCATCGAGGTCCACCCGTTCGCTCAGAGTCCGCATCAGCAGCAGTCCCCGGCCCCTGGTGCCGGGGTCAGCGGGTGGTGGCTTCCACGAACCCGAGTCGCTGACCTGGATGTGAATGTGGCGGTCGCCGAGTGCGGCCTCCACGCGCATCGTCCCCGGCTCACGGCCGCGGTACGCGTGCTCGGCACTGTTGCTGCACGCCTCGTTGACCACCAGCACGATGTCCGCGGCGAGCGGCTCCGGCACACTCGCGCACCGAAGCCAATCGGCGAGCCGGTGTCGGATGTCGCTCAACCGCGCTGGGATCGCGGCGTTTTCGATCACAAGCGCAGAACCTGGATGGCGATACAGCACGATCGCGACGTCGTCGTCGTATCCGAGCGTGGGAGCCAGTCTGTCGAGCATCGCGTCGGCAACCGCCTCGATGGGCAATTCGATGGTCTGTGCCAGCACCTCGGTGACGCGGGCGATTCCCCCATCTATGGATTCGTCACGCCGCTCGACGAGCCCGTCGGTGTAGAGCAACAGGGTCGATCCGGCGGCAAGCGACGCGACGGCCTGTGGGCGGGGTTCGTCGCTGTGCACCGCGAGAGGCACTGAGTGCGCATCCGTCAACTGCTTCGGTCGCGATTCCGGCGCGGCGATCACGGCGGGGACGTGTCCTGCGCTGCTGTACGTGAGTGTTTCCGACCTGGTGTCGAGGATGGCCACAAACACCGTGGTGCAGAACGCATCTGGAATCAAGGCCGCCACCGGATCGAGCTGTTCGAGCAGTGTCGCAGGTTCGGCGCCGGTGAGAAGCAGCGCGCGGGCCGAGGCGCGGAGCTGACCCATCACCACGGCCGCTGACAGGCCGCGGCCGACGCAGTCGCCGACGATGACACCGATGCGGCCCTCGCCGACGGGCAACACGTCGTACCAATCGCCGCCGATTTCCAGCGGTGACACCGCGGGCTCGTAGCGCGCGGCGAAACCCGCAGGCAGTTCGGTCGGTGCGAGCATCGAGCGCTGCAGCGTCAACGACGTGTCACGTGCGTGCTCGAACTGGCGGACGTGCTGCATCGCGAGACTGAGGTGTCCGACAAGCGCGGTGACGAGGTGCCTGTCCTCCGCGCCGACCCTGCGGGGTTCACCGAACTCGATCCACAGGGCGGCCTCCCGCGACAGTGTGGCAACGATGCCGTGTGCGGTGTCGGATCCGGCCCCCCATCCGACGGGTTCGGCGGTCAGCGGCAGCCAGGTGCGGGCGTCCTCGAGCGACCGGCGCAGCGGCGAGTCGAGGTCATGCCATTGCGGCGCCCGAGATGTTCCCGCCACCTGGATTTTCGGGTCGTGCTCGTCCGTCGGCCACAAGATGGCTGCGACGTGCCGCACGCCAAGCGTGGCGCGACACTCGTCGAGCATGGTTGACAGCACGTCGCCGACGCTTCTGGCTACCGTGACGGCGGTGGCGAGGCGGGCGACCGCCCGTTCCCGTTCGGCTGCGGACCGTGCGGCAGTGATGTCGCGAATGGTTCCGACGTAAGTGTCTCCGGTGTCCCCTACGTCCCCGTCAGTGCTCGGCGACGTGACGGCATTGACGCTCATCGCCACCCAAACAATGTGGCCGTCGCGGTGCCGGATCGGCGCCTCCTCCGCCTCCAGCGTGCCCTGCGCGAGCAGCCGGGCCAACCGCTCATTCGCCGCTCCATCGCCGGCCATCCACGGGTGCGGCCATGCGTAGGGGACACCGTCGACGCCGTAGCCGGTGATGTCGGCGAACGCGTCGTTGACCTCGATGACCGCCCCGTTGCGGTCCGCGACGAAGAAGCCCTCCTGCAGTGAATTCACCAGCGCGGTGCGGAACTCGTCACGGTCGGCGAGATCCTCGGCGCGGGCCCGCTGTTGTTCGTATCGCTTTGTGCCGTCGAGGAATCCGCGCGTCACAACGTCCAGCGCCGCCAGCGTCTGCAGCAGAAACTGCAGTGCGACGACGGTATCGATCCCGGAATCCGGCGCATCGACAAGGTGGGAGTGGTTCTCGACGATCTCCAGCATGCTGATCTGTTCCTGCAGGGCCCTGCGTCCCAGCTCGTGACCTACGGCCAGGGTTTCCTCGCCCTGCGCCACGAGGTAGGCCCGTAGCGCTGTGGCGTACTGGGTGTGGAACTCGGCGGCTTGCGTCATGCCTCGACTCCCGCGCGCTCCGGTCCTCGCTCGTACCTCGCTGCGATCCTCACTCGCGGTCGCCTTCGGGTGGTCACGACGAGGTGCCCCGGTGACGCGCGGCCAGCACAAGCGCATCATCGGATTCCCTGCTGTAAGCGTTGAGGATGTGTTCGGCGATCGGCATCGCAGGTGCGGCGAAGTCAATGCCGGCGACGTGGTCTTCGAGGATGCCGTCGGTCGCGATGACGAGGAGGTCGCCGGGACCGATCGAAACCTGGTGTGTGGCCAGTGCATGCGGGATCCGGTAGCCCACGATGCCGCCTGCCAGCAGGGCGGACGCTCGGATCTTGGCACCGCCAGGGGCCTTGGCGACAAGGTCGGCGGTGACGTTGCCGATTCCGATCCAGCTCAGCGTGTCGGTTTCGAAGTCGATGCGGGCCAATGTGATTGCGGCCCCCCTGGTGTCGGCAAGGCCGCGATGGCACAGCTGCAGCAGCACGTCGGGGGGTTCGGTTCGGGAACGGTTCACCACCTCAGCGGCGCGAAGGGCCGCGGTCTCGGCCGCAGCGCCGTGACCAAGGCCGTCCGCCACGCCGAACAGTGCGGCGGTGGTGCCGACGTCGACGGCGATCGGAAAGTCGCCGCACACCTCCTCGCCGGGTAGGGGGCGACGCGCCGCGGCCCACTCGATCGGTCCGATCCAACCCTGCCTACGCATTGGAGGGGATCCATTTCCACATCTCGACGACCGTGCCTTTGCCTGGCGCCGATTCCACGATCAACCGATCCATCAACCGCCGCGCGCCGGGAAGTCCAAGGCCCAGCCCGCGGCCGGTCGAGTAACCGTCTTCGAGTGCGCGCTCGACGTCTGCGATGCCGGGGCCGTCGTCTTCTGCGCGGACCACCAGCGCCTGTCGACCGTCGCGATACTGCAGTCCCACCCGAACCTCGCCCCGCCCGGCGTAACTCGTGATGTTGCGGGCGATCTCGGAGATCGCGGTTGCGATCATCGTGACGTCGGTCAGCGAGAAGCCGAGTTGTCGGGCCAGTTCGTGCCCGGCCTGGCGGGCGGTGACGATGTCGTCGGAGTTGTTGACGTCGACCACGAAGTCAGTCGGCACCATCGCGCCCGATCGTCGGCTTACGCGATTCCAGTTGCCGGTTCAGCAGTGCAAGTCCCTCTTCGAGATCCAGCGCC